>NZ_JANZZD010000008.1:0-99892 GCF_026419595.1 Tepidiforma sp.
GCGATGATCCACAGGTCGAGGCCCACGCCCGCCCCCCTCGCCAGCGGGCTGTAAGCCGTCCAGCCCGCATCCGCCGCACCGCCGAAGAGGAACCCGGAGAACATCAACAGGCCCGCCGGCGGGATCAGCCAGAACGAGAGCGCGTTGATCCGCGGGAAGGCCATGTCGGCCGCGCCGATCTGGAGCGGCACGATGTAGTTCCCGAACCCCGCCCACACCGGGATGATGAAGAGGAACAGCATCGCCGACGCGTGCATCGTGAAGATCTGGTTGTACGCGTCGTTGTTCACGAACGTGTTGTCCGCCACGGCCAGCTGCGCGCGCACGAGCAGCGCCAGGATGCCGCCGACCGCGAAGAAGAACATCGTCGTGTAGAGGTAGAGGATCCCGAGCTTCTTGTGGTCGACCGTCGTCAACCAGTCGAGGATCCAGGGCCGTTCGGCATACGCCGGTCGTGGGATTGCGATGCTCGTCATGCTTCCTCCCGGGCCTCCTTGGCCTCAGCGTTGCTGACCCGCCGGGCTGCCGTCCGGCGTTGAGCCCATCGTGATTCCGCCGCTCCGCTCACGGCTGCCGCACGGTGGCCGTATTCGCCACCTGGTCCGCCACCCATTTGTCGAACTCCGCCCGCTCGACAACCCGTAGATGGAATCGCATCAGCGCGTGGTTCAGGCCGCACAGCTCTGCGCACTGGCCGGTGAACTCGCCTGTCTGGTTCGCCGTGATGACGAACCGGTTGTCGCGCCCCGGTACCACATCGAGCTTGTAGTGGAAGTTCGGCAGGTAGAACGAGTGGATCACGTCGTTCGACTTCAGCCGGAACTCCACCGGCTCGCCCACCGGGATGACGAACGTCGGCTCCTGCGCCGCCGTGCCGATGATGGAGAAGGTCCCCTCCTGCGCCGGCGCCTGCCCCTGGCCGAGCCGCGCGAGGTCGTACGTGAACTGCCACGAGAACTGGAACCCGTCGACTTCGATGCTCAGGGCATCGCTCGGCGCCTTCTTCTCGACATCCCGCAGCACGATGAACGAGTACGAGAACAGCGTGATGACGATGAGCACCGGGATCGTCGTCCAGACGATCTCGAGCGCCGTGCTGCCGTGCGTCTGCTTCGGGAGCTCATCGCTCCGCTTCCGGTAGCGGAAGATGGCGTAGAGCAGCGCGCCTTCGACCGCAAAGAACACCGCCAGCGCGATGATAAGCGTGAACACCCAGAGGTCCTGGATGCGCTTCGCCTGGTCGGTAATCGGTTCCGGCATGCCCCAGCCGGCGAAGGCGGGCGAGATGCTTGCGATGGCCAGGAGTGCCGCGGAAATCAGCAGGTTGACCCGGCGGATGACTCGCAGTTTCCCCGTAGACGGCATACTCCTGGCTCCCCTCCCGACCCGTCGCATCCCCGGCTCGCAGGCACACTTCGCGCCAGGGTTTCGGTTGTGAACGGCGTCGCAATCGAGTTATAGACCCGCCCCTCTACCCTGTCAAGGAACGGAAACCCGGCCCCTGAACGTTGCCCCATCGGTCCTTGTCAGCTGGCTGGCACCAGCCCTCGAACGGCGTTCGAACCCCGCTCGGGCTACAGCGCCGCGTCCACGCCCATGGCGACGAACAGCAGCCCGAGGTACAGCAGCGAGAACTTGTAGACCCGCATCGGCGGCATCGAACCCGGCTCCCGCCAGAGCCGCCAGGCCATCCAGGCGAACGCGGCGCCCAGCCCCGTCGCAGCTGCATAGTAGACCCAGCCCATGTCCGCCGCCGGTCCGAGCAGCAGCGTCACCGGGATGAGCATGAGCGTGTACCGCAGGATTTGCGCCCGGGTGTACGCCGGCCCATCCGTCACGGGCAGCATCGGCACGCCGGCCCGCGCATAGTCGCCTTCCAGCCGGAGCGAAAGCGCCCAGAAGTGCGGCGGCGTCCAGAAGAACACGATGGCGAACATGATCCACGCCGCGAGCGGCGCCTCGCCCGTCACCGCCGCCCAGCCGACGACCGGCGGGAACGCCCCCGCTGCGCCGCCGATGACGATGTTCTGCGGCGTCCGCCGCTTCAGCCATACCGTGTAGATGAAGACATAAAACAGCAGTGCGGCCAGCGCCAGCACTGCCGCCGCGAGCGTCGTCGTCGCCCACAGGAACACGAACGCGCCGGCGCCCAGCGCGATGCCGAACGCCAGCGCATGCCCCGGCGGCACGGCCCCCGTCACGGTCGGCCGCTCCCGCGTCCGCCGCATGATGGCGTCGATGTCGCGGTCGTACCAGCAGTTGATGACGTTCGCGCCGGCCGCCGAAGCCGTCCCGCCGATGAGCGTCGCGAGCACCAGCCACGTGCCGGGCCAGCCCCCCGCGGCCACCACCATCGCCGGCACCGTCGTCACCAGCAGCAGCGAGATCACCCGCGGCTTGGTCAGGATGATGTAGTTGCGGACCGTCGCCGCCAGCGAACTCCGGGCCGCAAAGGCCATCTCAGCCGTCATGCGGGCGCCTCAGCCCGCGGCAGGGAGCGCGCCCCGGCCGCTGCCCGGTACGGCTCGTAGAAGGCCAGCGCTGCCCCGGCGCTCAAGACGCCCCAGATGCACCCGGCAATCGCCGTATGCGCCACCGTGAGCGGGTCCGGGAACGTGTACCAGACGTTCAGCGCCCCGACCAGCACCTGCGCCGCGTAGAGCGTCCCCAGCGCCAGCGCATACGGCTTCGCCCACGGCAGGTCGCCCCGCCGTCGCCAGGCGGTCACCAGCGCCGGCACCACGAGGAACACGAAGCCCCCCGCGAGGTACCGGTGCAGCATGTGCGTAATCTCCTGGTCATCGGCCGCGGGCAGCACGCCGCCGTTGCACAGCGGCCAGCCCGAACATGCCGTCGCCGCCCCGCTTTCCGCCATGTACCCGCCGACCCAGAACGTCACCGCCAGCCAGCCCAGGCCCGCCAGCGCCCATGCGCCCGGCACTCGGCCGATTCCCCGCGTCCGTTCGAAGAAGCCCCGGTGCCGCTCGTCCTCCATGTACATGCCCACCGCGACCACGATGACGCAGGAGAGGACGACCATCGCCGTCACCAGGTGCGTCGCCACGATCTCCGGCGGCAGCTCCCGCACGACCGTGATCGCGCCCAGCAGCCCCTGGAACCCGACCAGCGGAACCGTCGCCGTCGCCAGCCACGTGATCAGCGGGACGTGGCGGTAGTACTTCCACGCCATCACCGCGACGGCGATCACCAGCACCCCGACGACCGAAGCGACGAACCGGTGCGAGAACTCGATCCACGCCTCCTGGTGCCCCGGCGGAATCGCCTGCCCGTGACAAAGCGGCCAGTCCGGACAGCCGAGGCCCGAGCCGGTGGCCCGGACGAACGCTCCAACGCCGATGAGGAAAACGGTGAGAATCGCGGTGAGGATGGCGAGGCGCTGCGCGACGATCATGCCCTGCTACGTAGCCTTTCCTGGCGGCATGGCCAGCCTCGAGCTCTGCTTCGTGCAGGCGGTCCCCGCGCCTGCGTTCCCCTGTGCTCTCAGCGTGCCACCGGGCGCAACCCTCGCGCAAGCGGCCCCGGAAAAAGGGACTGGTCGGTCCCCTGTCGCGCGGCCGTCCGGCCCCTCAGAAGCCCTGCGTCCCGTCCAGCCACCGCAGCCCGTCGACCAGCACGCCCGCCACCGAAAGCTCCCAGTGCAGGTGCGGCCCGCTCGAAAGCCCGGTCGAACCCACCCGCCCGACCACGTCGCCCCGCCGCACGGCCTGCCCGACTTCGACGCTCCGCTGCGACAGGTGCCCGTAGCACGAGAGCACGCCCCCGCCGTGGTCCACCACCACGAGGTTGCCCCGCACGAGCGTCAGCTCCGACAGCACCACCGTCCCGTGGTTCGTGCTCCGCACGGGGGTGCCTGCCGGCGCGGCGATGTCCGTCCCGCCGTGGTGCCCCGTCCGAGGCCCCCCGTTGAACGACCGCTGCTCGCCGAAATAGCCGCTCACCCACACCTCGCCGCCGAGTTCAATCGGGATGATGAACGGCAGCTGCCATTGCCGCGGCGTCACCGTCGCATACAGGGCATCGAGCCGCGGCTGCTCCGGCTCGAGCGGCGGCCCTTCCGGCGGCGGCGCGTTCGGGTCCGGCGGCGGGAGCCAGATGTCGTCCCACGTCCACTGCGTGGCGCGCACCGTAATCGGCTCCGAAAACCGGAACGTCCCCCCGACGGCGTCCGTCGCCGTCACCTCGAGCACCGCCGGCCCCGGCGGGTCGGCCACACCGAACCCGACGAACCCTTCCACGCCCCGCGGCCCCGGGCTCAGCGGCGAGACCCGCCCGAAGGCCCGGGCCGCCGCCGTCACTGCATGGTCGACCTCGAGGTAGATCGCGCCGCCCTGGAACGGCGTCCGGAACGACAGCCGAACCGCCGGCCGCGGCCCGTCCGTCCCGACGCCCGGGAGCACCACCCGATGGGGCAGCGCCGCCTGCGCCTGCGCCATCCCGCCCGGCGCCCCGGCAGCCCGCACCGCCTGGCCGAGGACCGCGCCCGGGGCTGCTAGCCCGAGCCCGAGCGCCGCAATCACCCGCCGCCGCGTCGCCATGCCGAGAGGCTACCCGCTCCCGTTCGGTCCGTCATCACCCCCGGGCAAACGGGCCGTTACCGGGTCGTATCGACCGGGCCGAGCGCCCGCCGCGCCGCGTCCCGCGCCCCGTCCACCACCGCCAGCAGCCGCGCCGGCTGCGGAATCCCCCGGAGCACGAAGTTCTGCACCACGCCCGCCGTCTGGCACTGCACGTCGCCGAAGTCGAACAGCGTCTGCAGCACGCCGTGCCGCTCGACCCGCAGGTCCTCGACATCGACGAGGTCGGTCGAGGCCATCTGGTGGTGGAACCAGTGCCGCTTCAGCGAATCGACCAGCCGCTGGTTCGTCACCACCCAGATGTCGTTCTGGTACCGGTACCACGTGAAGTAGCCGCGGACTGCCCAGTAGGCTACCCACGCCGCGATCACGAGCCCGCTCAGCAGCCCCGGCAACCCGCCGAACCCGTACGTCATCGCGACCGCCGCGATGGCGATGCCAGCCCCGCCGGCGCCCGCGATGACGATCCACGCCATCTTCAGGCTGAAGTACAGCCAGTGCCGCCGCACGAACGCCAGCACCGTCTCCCCGGGCTGGAGCGCGAACGGGAGCTTCTTCGAACTCGGGTCGCCGGGCATCGCGCCCGCCATCCTACCCCGCCGCCGGCCGCTTCGGCACCATCACCTTCCGCCGGAAGTAGCACACCTCTTCGCCGCGCTGGTTGAAGCCCCGCGTCTCCACCGTCACGATGCCGCGCGTCCCGTCCGACGTTTCCTTCTTCTCGAGCACGGTCGTCTCCGCACGGATCGTGTCGCCGTGGAAGGTCGGTTTCAGGTGCTTCAGGCTCTCGATCTCGAGATTCGCAATCGCCTTCCCCGAGACGTCCGGCACGCTCATCCCCAGCACCAGCGAATACACGAGGTTCCCCACCACCACGTTCTGCTTGAAGTGCGTCTCCTCCTCCGCGTACCACCGGTCGCTGTGGAGCGGGTGGTGGTTCATCGTGATGTCGCAGAAGAGGTGGTCCATCGCCTCGGTGATCGTCTTGCCGGGCCAGTGCTTGTAGACGTCGCCGACTTCGAAATCCTCGTAGTAGCGCCCGAACTTATCCCTGCCGTCGTGCACGGTCATGCTGCTCTTCCCTCCCTTGGCCGAAATTCCGCGTTTCGCCGCGTCCCCGAACGCTAGACGGGGTAATCCTTCACGATGTTCCGGGCGATGACGATCTTCTGGATGTCGCTCGTCCCCTCGGCGATGACCATCAGCGGCGCGTCGCGGTAGTACCGCTCCAGCGGCAGCTCCTTGCTGTAGCCGAGCCCGCCGTGGATCCGCATCGCATCGAGCACGCACTCCTGCGCGATCTCCGTCGCGAACAGCTTCGCCATGCCCGCGTCGAGGTCGCTCCGCGCGCCCGAGTCCTTCTTCCGCGCCGCATCCAGCGTCAGCAGCCGCGCCGCGCGAATCTTCGTGATCATCTCCGCCAGCCGCAGCTGCTGCGCTTGGTGCTCGAAAATCGGCTTGCCGAACGCTTCCCGCTTCTGGGCATACCGCACCGCGTCGTCGAACGCCGCCTGCGCGACGCCGACGCCGCGCGCCGCGACGTTGATGCGCCCGACTTCGAGCGCGCTCATCACGTGCTGGAAGCCCTGCCCTTCCTTCCCGCCGAGCACCTGCGAGGCCGGCACCCGGGCGTCATCGAACGTCAGCTCCGTCGTCTCGACGCCCTTGTAGCCGAGCTTCTCCAGCTTCCGCCCCGGCGTGAATCCCGGCGTCCCGGCATCGACGAGGAACGCGGTGATGCCTCGGTGCCGCGGCTGCGCCTCCGGGTCCGTCTTCGTCAGCACGAGGTAGACGCCCGCCCGCTGGCCGTTCGTCACCCACATCTTCTGGCCGTTGATGATGTAGTCGTCGCCGTCCCGCCGCGCTGTCGTCTTGATCGCCTGCGCATCCGACCCCGCATCGGGCTCCGTGATGCTGAGCGCGCACCGGATTTCCGGCTCCACGAGCCGCGGCAGGTACTTCTGCTTCTGCTCCTCGGTGCCGTACTCGCTGATGGCGTACCCCACGAGGACGTGCGTGTTGATGATGCCCGCGAGGCTCATCCAGCCCCGCGCCAGCTCCATGCAGACGCCAGCGTAGCACTCGAAGGTCAGGTCCAGCCCGCCGTACTTCTCCGGGATCTTGATGCCGAAGAGCCCCATCTCCGACATCCCCTTCACCAGCGGCTCCGGGAACTCGTCCGCGTGTTCGTAGTGGCTGGCGACCGGCTTCACCTCCCGGTCGACCCACACCCCGACGTTCGTGACGATCTCCCGCGCAATCGGGTCGGCGATGTCAGCTGCGTAGTCCCTGGCCATGCAACAGTCCTGTTTGAATTCGTGTGTGCGAAGTATCACCCACCTGCCGCCTAGGGACGATGCGCCCGCCCACCTGCCGCGCGCGAACCCGTTAGAATTGCGCGAATGAACGGCAGCCGAACCGCCCTCGGGTTCGCGGGGAGCCGCTCTGGTGGCTGAATTCCGGCCCGCCCCCGCGCTGCCCGGCCGTTCCCGCGGCCCCTCCTTCCGCGCGGCCCTCGTCGTCTTCGACAACCGGCACTACCGGCTGCTCTGGCTCTCCTCCCTTTTCTCTTTCACCGGGATGCAGATGCAGATGGTCGCCCGCGCCCTCCTCGCGTGGGAGCTGACCGGCTCGTTCGGCGCCGTCGGGCTCATCTCGCTCTCCTTCGGCTTGCCGATGCTCCTCTTCTCGCTCGTCGGCGGATCTCTCGCCGACCGCTTCGAAAAGCGGAACCTCACCCTCGCCTCGCAGGTCGCCACCGGCACGCTCGCGCTCATCAGCGCCCTCATGCTCGTGACTGGCACCATCACCATCGGCTGGCTCTTCGTCCTCGGCCTCGGCGGCGGCACGGCGATGGCCCTCGGCATGCCCGCCCGGATGCCGCTCATGGTCTATCTGGTCGGCCCGCAGAACCTCATGGCCGCCATGGCGATGTCCAACGCCGCCATGAACGCGACCCGCCTCTTCGGCCCGGCCGTCGCCGGGGCGATGGCCGCCGCCTGGAACCTCGAGTCCGTCTACTTCACCCAGGCCGCGCTCTACGCTGTTGCCTGCCTCGCCCTCCTGGGCATTCCCACCGGCCTCGGCAGCGCGATGCCCCACCCCGGCGCCGCCCGCCAGGGCATGTGGCGCGAAATCGGCGATGGCCTCCGTTACGTCCTCTCCGACCCGCGCCTCCGCACGCTCAACCTGATGATGTTCACCGTCGCCTTCTTCGTGATGCCCTACGTCATGCTCCTCGCCGGCTTCGTCCAGGAAGACCTCGGCAAAGGCGAACGCGAATACGGCCTCCTGCAGTCGGTCTCCGGGGTCGGCGCGCTGCTGGCGTCGCTCGTCATCGCGTCGCTCACCGAATTCGACCGCAAGGCGCTCCTCCAGTGGGCTTCGGGCATCGTCGGCGGCGCCGGGCTCGTCGCGCTCGCCGCCGGTTCCCAGGCGTTTGGATTCGGCGGCGCGCTCGCCGCGACGCTCGTCCTCGGCCTCGCGCTCACCGCCTACCAGACCATCAACAGCACGCTCACGATGGAGGCCGCCCGCCCCGAGTTCTACGGCCGCGTCATGAGCATCAACATGCTCAGCTTCAGCGCCATGCCGCTCATGGCCTGGCCGCTCGGGCAGCTCGCCGACGCCATCGGCGCCCGCGCGATGTTCACCGGCCAGGGCATCTTCGTCGCCGCCTTCCTCGTGCTCATGGCGCTCCTCCAGCCGCGGCACATCTTCGGCCGCTCGGCGGCGCCAGCCACGCCCGAAGCGCCGCGCCCCGCGCCGGGACCCGCGCTCGGCAACTGACCGGCCCCCGCGCGAACGAACGCCCGGCCGCATGCGGCCGGGCGTCTCGGGTTCCAGCGTTTCCGCAAGGGAACGGGGCGCTACGCCCCCTTCAGCGTCTTCAGGCCCTCGCGCGGCGCGCCGACGAGGATCGCCATGTTCCCGTCCGGGTGCCGGTTCTCGTACATCAGCTGGTGGCACAGCCCCGTCTCCTCGAACTTGAACACCTTCGAGAGGCACGGGTCGATCTTCCCGGCCACCACGAGGTCGTTGAACGCGTACGACTGCTCGTCGTTCGCGAAGTGCGAGCCCTGCAGCCGCTTCTGCCGCATCCACAGGTAGCGCAGGTCGACGTCGGCGTTGTAGCCCGTCGTCCCCGCGCAGATCACCACCATGCCGCCCGTGTCGCACACGAACATCGAGGTCGGCACCGTGTCCTGGCCCGGGTGCTCGAACACGATCCGCGGGTTCTTCCGCTCGCCGAGGATGTCCCAGATCGCCTTGCCGAACGCCCGCGCGCCGGCCGTGAACCGGGCCATCGCCTCGTTATCCTGCCAGTCCGGCAGCCGGCCCCAGTGGTCGAAATTCTTCCGGTTGATGCAGCCCACGGCGCCCAGCCGCATGCAGAAATCGAACTTCGATTCGTTCGAAACCACCGCAATCGGCTTCGCGCCGACCTGCGCCGCCAGCTGGATGGCCATCGAGCCGAGCCCGCCGGCGCCGCCCCACACCAGCACCACGTCCCCTTCCTTCACCGTATGCGGCGGCCACCCGAACAGCATCCGGTACGCGGTCGCGCCGACCAGCGTCGGCGCCGCTGCCTCCTCCCACGTCAGGTGCGGCGCCTTCGGCATGCACTGGTGCGCCTGCACCTTGGTGAACTGCGCGAACGACCCCCACGTCGTCTCGTACCCCCAGATGCGGTAGCTCGGGTGGTACATCGGGTCGAGCCCGGCCTTGATCTCCGGCGCGTGCACGTCCCACGTCCCGCAGTGGATGACGACCTCGTCGCCCACCTTCAGGTTCTTCACGTTCGAACCCACCGCCCAGACGATGCCGGAGGCATCCGACCCGCCGATGTGGTGGTCCCACGGCTGGCCTTCCTTCTGCCGCGCCGCGATGACGTCCACCGGGACGCCGAGGCCCGCCCAGACGTTGTTGTAGTTCACGCCGGCCGCCATCACGTACACCAGCACGTCGTCCGGCCCCGGTTCCGGCACGTCGATGACTTCGACCTGGAACGCCTGCGTCGGCTGGCCGAAGCGGGACTGCCGGATGACCTGGGCGTACATCTTCTTCGGCACGTGGCCGAGCGGCGGCATCTCGCCGATGTCGTAGAGATCCTTCAGCACTTGCGTCGTCATTCCTTGCTCCTCGGGCAGGCCTCGCGGCCCGTCCCTTCGCGGGTCTGGCACCGGTCCACGGGCCGAATGGACCCAATGCTAGCCGATCGCTATCGACGGGTAAACGGGCATTCGCTTCCAGCCATAGACGGCGCGTATACGACAGCGATTTCGTCTATGCCAGCGCAACCTCAGCGCCGTCCCGGGCGCTCCGGTAGCAGGCATCGACCACCCGGTGGGCCGCCAGCGCCGTCCGGAAATCCGGGAACGCCGGCCGCCGCTCGGCCGCGCACCGGAGGAACGCCACATCCTCCATCATCCCCGCCCGTGCCAGCTCGGCCGTCCCCTCGTCCAGCCCCGTCAGCTCCACGTACCGCTCGAACACCTCCTCCGCGCTCATCTCGCGCACCGGTCCGCTGCGGCCCTGCACCCGGATCGGCCCGAGGAAGTCGTGCTCGGTCGCGAAATACCCGCCTTCGAAGAACACCTCGAGGTAGCGCGTGGACGGCCGGTCGTCGAGGCCGTGCCACACCGACGTCAGCGTGGTCTGGTGCCCGCCTTCGTGCTGGAAGGTCACCAGCGCCACGTCTTCGATGCCCGGGTGCCCCGGCGTCGCCTCCCGTGTGTGGCACCGCACCGCCGTAACTTCCCCGAACAGCCATCGGAAGACGTCGACGTCATGAATCGAGTGCTCGATGAGCGTCCCGCCGCCGGCCCGTTCGAAACTCCCCCGCCACGTGCTCCGGTAGTGGCCCCGGATGGGGAAGAACTGGTCGTCCCGCAAATGCGCCGTGAGCAGCGGCCCGAGCCCCGGGTCGCGCATGAGGTCCGCCAGCACGGTCAGCACCGGCGAGTACCGCAGCACGAGCCCGACCTGGTTGATGACCCCGGCCCCCTCGACCGCCGCGACCATCTCTTCGACTTCCGGCAGCGTCCGCGCGAGCGGCTTCTCGCAGAACACGTCCAGCCCCCGCCGCGCCGCTTCCCGGACGAGCGCCGGGTGCTCCGCCGTCTCTGTGCAGATGTAGACCGCCGTCAGCCCCGGGAACCCGAACAGCTCCGCCGCGTCGTCGGTCACCAGCTCCGCGCCGACGATCGCCCCGAACGCTTCCGCCCGCGCCCGGTCCCGGTCGCACACCGCGACGTAGCGCGCCTCCGCTGCCCCGGCCCGGATGGCGCCGCGCAGGTTGCGCGAGTGGAACCGGCCGATATGGCCGCAGCCGATGAGTCCAACGACGGGAACGGGCACGGGGCGTACCGCCTTCGCGAGTTTTCCGGCATTTTACGGCCGCCTTGCCCAACGCCGGGTGAACGCCCCCGCCGCCCGTGCCATGCTCGATTCGCGGCCACCGGCGGGGGGATCCACCTGGGGGCGCACGTGACTCCCCGCCGGCGGCCGTTCCCGTTGAAACGAGACCAGATGAAACGAGGCCGGAACGCCCGCCAGTGATCTTGAGCGAGACCACGCCGGCATCGGAATCACCGCGCGCCCGTTTCGGGCATGCCCCGGTTGCGCGTCCCGCCCCGCCGTCCGAAACTCAGGGTGTTCCCCGGTAGCTCAACGGTAGAGCGCGCGGCTGTTAACCGCTAGGTTCGAGGTTCGAATCCTCGCCGGGGAGCCACCGCCTGTTGGCTGCGATCGAAACGGCGCGCTCGAGCGAGCGTGCCGTTGTTCGTTGAGGCCTTGACAGCCCCCGCGCCGTCCCTATCCTTTCCCTCGAAGCGTCCCGAGCGGCAGCGCGAGCTGCCCGGCAACCTGGTAACGCCGCCAAGGTGCCACCATGACGCGGCCCCGAACGACGGGGCAACCAACGGCGGGTAACGTCTACCCGCCCCTCGAAGCCGGAGGGGCGCCGGCATCCCGAACGCCAGCCCCTCCCCCGTGAGGGGCTTTTCGCTGCCCCGGAAAGGAGTTCGCACCCGCACGTTCGCGCCCCCGGCGCAATACCCCGCGGCACCCCGCCGCAACCCCGTCCCCAATCACGAGTGGCGCGAGGGACCTGGCCCGATGACCGCCCGGCAACCCCGGGGGAAGCCCCCGGAAGGTGCCCCAGCCAGGACCGATTGGAGGTGTCCCATGCGCGAAACCCGCTCCTTCCCTGTCACCAACCGCAAGACGCTCACGGCCCCCATCTCCGGCCGCATCGAGGCCATCCACCACCAGGGCTACGCCGTCGAAGTCCGCCTCGACACCCGCAACTCCTTCCACCTCCTCTTCGAAGACGTTCAGGACATCGTCCGCGCCTTCAAGTCTGACCTCCGCGGCCGCTTCGCCGTCTTCGATGGCCGCTTCGTCCACTTCCCGGCCGAGGCGCCGGCCGCCGCCTGACGCTTCCCCAGGAACGCAGCTGGCCCGGCCAAAATGGCCGGGCCAGCGTTGCTCGCATGCCTGGTGCTGAGGCTCGGGATCGAACCGAGGACACCGGCATTTTCAGTGCCGTGCTCTACCAACTGAGCTACCTCAGCGCCGTCGCTTCATGCTAGGTTCACCCCCGCCGCCCGGTCAAGGCGTCCCCGCCCGACCGGCGCTATCATTCCCCGCCATGAGCATCCGCCCCTTCGCCATCCACGTCCCCGACGAGGTCCTCGCCGACCTCCGCGAACGCCTCGCCCGCACCCGCTGGCCCGACCAGTTCGCCGATGCCGGCTGGGACTACGGCGCGAACCTGGGCTACATCCGCCAGCTCTGCGACTACTGGGCGAACGGCTACGACTGGCGCCTCCACGAAGGCCACCTCAACCGCTACCCCGGCTTCCTCGCCGACGTCGACGGCGTCGATATCCACTTCTGGCACATCGAGAGCGGCAAGCCCGGCGCCCTCCCCCTCCTCCTCATCCACGGCTGGCCGGGCTCTATCTTCGAGTTCTACTTCATCATCGACCGCCTCGTGAACCCGGCCGCCCACGGCCACACCGACGCCGACGCCTTCGACCTCGTCATCCCGGCCCTGCCCGGCTTCGGCTTCGGCGGCAAGCCCCGCGAGCGCGGCTGGGGCATCAGCCGCATCGCCGCTGCCTTCCACACCCTCATGACGCAGGAGCTCGGCTACCAGCGTTACGGCGTCCAGGGCGGCGACTGGGGCGGCATCATCTCCGCCAAGATGGCCTCGGCCTACCCCGGGCACGTCATCGGCGCCCACCTCAACTTCCTCTTCGTCCAGCCCCCGCCGGACCTGACCGACGACGACCGCCAGCGCATCGCCGAGCGCGACGCCTTCCAGGCGAACGAAACCGGCTACTCCCTCACACAGGGCACCAAGCCCGATTCGCTCACCCTCGCCCAGTCCGATTCGCCCGCCGGCCTCGCCGCCTGGATCGTCGAAAAGTTCCACACCTGGGGCGACGTCGGCGAGGACATCGAGAAGACGTTCTCGAAGGACGTCCTCCTCACCAACCTCATGTTCTACTGGGCGCCCAACAGCATCGCCAGCGCCGCCCGCATCTATTACGAAGCGCGCCGCGACCCCGCCGGGTTCGTCTACCCGAAGGTCGAAGTCCCCACCGGCGTCGCCGTCTTCCCGCGCGAACCATGGCGCGTCCCGCGCCGCTGGGCCGAGCAGCGCTTCAACATCGTCCACTGGACCGAGATGCCGCGCGGCGGCCACTTCGCTGCGCTCGAGCAGCCCGGCCTCCTCGCAGGCGACGTCATCGCCTTCTTCCGCCAGCCGCGCGGCTCCTGACCGGCGCCTAGGGGAGGTTGTGGGTATAGACCTCGTTGAAGGTGATGCGGTCGCCATCGAGCAGCACGAGGTCGAACCCCCGCAGCCGCCGCGTCGACCCGTCCGGCAGCGAAATCGTGCAGTACCAGCGGCCGCAGTAGCCCCCGGGAATCGGCCACACCTCATCGGGCGTGTACGCCATCGGCGGCGTCGCTGCGAACAGCCCCTCGAGGTACTGCTTCAGCGCCCCGTGGCCCTTGAGGCCGTTCGGCACCTGCGCATCCCGGTATTCCGTCTCCGGGTGGTAGAACTCCAGCAGCCGCGGCACGTCCTTCTCCGTCCACGCCCGCAGCCACTCCGCGTTGTACCGTTCGATGTCCACGCGCGCCTCCGTCCGGCTCAGCAGAGCCGGGGGCAAGTCTACCGCCTGCCCGCCGCCGCGCTAGGCCAGCTCGACGATCAGCGTCGCCCGCTCGTTGTCGATGGCGTTGATGGAGACGCGCGCCACGCCCGGCAGGTGCATCAGCCGCTCCTGGAAGTCGAGCAGCTCGCCGAATCCGCTCCCGCGCACGTCCACCTGCACCCGCTGCGGCGGCCGCGCGCCCGCGGGCTCGGCCCGTTCCGGCGGCTCTGCCGCGGGCCTCGCGCTGTGCTGACCTTTCAGTCCGCCAGCCAGCCCTTCGAGCCCCGACACCACCTGCGCGATGCCTGCCGCCGCCGCGAGGTACTCCTGCCGGAGCTGCATCAGGGGCGCGGCCAGCGCCTCCGCCAGCGCGGCGCCCACGGGCGTCGCCGGGGCTGCCTGCGCCCGGGTCGCTGCCGCCAGCCGCTCCTCGAGCTCGCCCAGCCGGTCCAGCAGCCGCTCGTAGTCCTGCCGGAGCAGGTCGTACCGCCGCCGGAGCTGGCGCACGGTGGCATCACCCGATGCCGCCTCCTGCAGGCGCTCGAGGATCACATCCTCAGGCTCGCTGTCGTGCTCTCCCACGTCAACCTTCCCGGGAGGCGAGCGCCCGGGAGCCGCGGCCGCGCTTCAGGCCTGCCGCGCCGGGAGCGCCACCCGCTCCCGCCCGCCCTCGAGCCGGTACCCGAAGCCCCGCACCGTCACGAGGTACTGGGGCGCCTCTTCGTTCGGCTCGAGCTTCCGCCGAATCCGGCGGACGTAGACCTTGAACACGTCCTGTGCTTCCCGCGGGAGATAGCGGTAGTCGTCCGAGACGGCGTTCAGAATCTCGTGGGGTTTGAGTACCCGCCCGCTGTTCCGGGCCATGTACTCCACGATGCGGAACTCCGCCGCGGTCAGGGGAACCACCATCCCCCCGCGCTGCACCTCGCACCGATCAACATCGACCACCAGGTCGCCGACCTGAAGGACCCCGCTGTTGCCCGGCGCACCTGCATCATACGCGCCCGCCCGGCGCAGCACGGCCCGCACCTGCGCCACCACCACCCGCGGGTCCGCCTCCAGCTCGAGGCACGCATCCGCCCCGGCCGCGAACGCTTCCGCCACCAGCTCCGGCTGCGCCTCCCCGAAGACCGCCACCACCGGCCGCCCGCAGCCCGCCAGCCGCGCGATGTCGACCAGCCCGCCCACGCCGTCGCCGTCCACCGCCCGGCAGACGATGTCGAACTCCCCCGATTCCGCCATCCGCAGCGCCGTCTCGCCCGGCTCCCGCTCGAGCACCGCCAGCCCCCCGCCGTGCAGCGCGCGCACGAATCCCCGCGTCTCCAGGCCAGCTGGCGCGACCAGGAGGCAGCTGAGGAAGCGGTACGCGCCGGTGTCGTCCACGTTTACCTGCCGTTTCCCAAACCTTCACCGGCGCGCACGCCGGCATGGTGGCGGAGATTATAAGCACGATTGTCAAGAGGTAAATACCCTCATTCTGTCAACCGGAATCCCCGAGGCCGCGGCCCTCGCCCGCGCTCTTGCCGAAATCAGGTCAATCCCGCATTGCAGATAGCCAGGCACCCTGCCGAACATCCCCGTATGGGACAGGCACAGCGCATCCACACCTACGACGACGATCTCCACGAACGCCGGCGCCGCCTCGCGATCGTCCGGCCCATCGTCGATTTCGAAGAGGAGCGCCTGAAGCGGCTCCGGGAGAAAGCGCGCGACACCCGCGACCCCTGACGGGCCGCTGCCGCGTTTGCCGCCCCCGCCCGCCCGCTCCTATACTTCGGAGACTGCACCGCCGTTCGCCAGAACGCGCCCAAGCGTCCCCGGAGTCGCCAGAGCATGCCTATCACCACCAAGCGCGAGTGGCTGCAGGGCCCCTACGCCAAAGCCATCCAGCGCGCCCCCGAGCGCCAGCCCTCCTTCGAGACAACCGGGCGCATGCCCATCGAGCCCATCTACACCCAGGACGACCTCGAAGGCTGGGACCCCGTCACGCAGCTCGGTTTCCCCGGCGAGTTTCCGTTCACCCGCGGCATCCAGCCCACCATGTACCGCGGCCGCTTCTGGACCATGCGCCAGTACGCCGGCTTTGGCACCGCCGAGGAGTCCAACCAGCGCTACCGCTACCTCCTCGCCCAGGGCCAGACCGGCCTCTCTGTCGCCTTCGACCTCCCGACCCAGATCGGCTACGACTCCGACGACCCGATGGCCGCCGGCGAAGTCGGCAAAGTCGGCGTCGCCATCGACTCCATCGAGGACATGCTGACCCTCTTCGACGGCATCCCGCTCGATAAGGTCACCACCTCGATGACCATCAACGCGACCGCCGCCATCCTCCTCGCCCTCTACGTCGCCGTCGGCAAGCAGCAGGGCGTCTCGCCCGACAAGCTCGGCGGCACCGTCCAGAACGACATCCTCAAGGAATACATCGCCCGCGGGACCTACATCTACCCGCCGAAGCCCTCCATGCGGCTCATCACCGACATCTTTGCCTACTGCAAAGACCACGTGCCGCAGTGGAACACCATCTCCATCTCCGGCTACCACATGCGCGAGGCCGGCTGCACCGCCGCCCAGGAGATCGCCTTCACCCTCGCCAACGGCATCGCCTACGTCGAAGCCGCCATCGGCGCCGGCCTCGATGTCGACGACTTCGCCGGCCGCCTCAGCTTCTTCTTCGCCTGCCACAACAACTTCCTCGAGGAAGTCGCCAAGTTCCGCGCCGCCCGCCGCCTCTGGGCCCACATCATGCGCGACCGCTTCGAAGCGAAGAACCCGCGCTCCCAGATGCTCCGCTTCCATACCCAAACCGGCGGCGCCACCCTCACCGCCCAGCAGCCCGAGAACAACATCGTCCGCACCACCGTGCAGGCGCTCGCGGCCGTCCTCGGCGGCACCCAGTCCCTCCACACCAACTCGATGGACGAAGCCCTCGCCCTCCCGACCGAGAAGGCCGTCCAGATCGCCCTCCGCACCCAGCAGATCCTCGCCTACGAAAGCGGCGTCGCCGATGTCGTCGACCCGCTCGGCGGCTCCTACTTCGTCGAAGACCTCACCAACCGCCTCGAAGCCGAGGCGCGCGACTACATCGCGGCCATCGACAGCATGGGCGGCGCCCTCGCGGCGATCGAGCAGGGCTTCCAGCAGAAAGAGATCCAGGAAGCCGCCTACCGCTACCAGATGCAGGTCGAAAACAAGGAGCGCATCATCGTCGGCGTCAACGACTTCGTCGTCGCCGAAGAAGAGAAGCCCGAAATCCTCCGGGTCGACCCCGCCATCGGCCAGCGGCAGGTCGAAAAGCTCCGCAAGCTCCGCGCCACGCGCGACAGCGCCGCCGTCGAGCACATGCTCTGCCGCATCGAAGAAGCCGCCCGCGGCACCGAAAACCTCGTCCCCCTCATGGTCGAGGCCGTCGAAAACCGCGTCACCCTCGGCGAAATCTCCCACCGCCTCCGCAAAGTCTGGGGCGAACAGCGCGAACCGGTGTTCATCTGATGAGCGACGACGACGTCCGGACCCGCGCCGACGAGCGGCGCCGCCTCCTCGCCGAGCTCGAGCTCGAGCGGAACCAGCTCATCCGGAACGTCGAAACGTGCCGCATCCGCGACATCGAGCGCCCCTTCATCGGCGAGTGGTCCGTCAAAGACATCGTCGGCCACGTCGCCAGCTGGGAAGCCGAAGTCGTCACCGCCATCCGCGAACTCCGCGAAGGCCGCCGGCCCGAGCTCTACGACTTCAACCGCGCCCGCCTCGATGCGTGGAACCGCGAGCACGTCGAACGGAAGCGCAGCCTCGACTTCTTCAGCGTCCTCGAGCAGCTCCGCACCGGCCGCCAGCGCCTCCTCGACGAACTCGCGCACATCAGCGACGAAGACCTCGCCGACGAAGGCTCGCGCTACCGCAAGCTCGTCGCGGCCGTCATCGACCACGATCGCGAACACTGGCACGCCATCGCCGCCCGCCTCGCCGGCATGGACGGCGCGCGCCGCACTGGCGCCCAATCCATCATCGAAGAAGCCACGTCCTGAGGGGTACCACCAGCATGCTCACCAAGATCCACCACGTCGGCATCGTCGTGCATTCCGCCGATGAGGCCCTCAAGTTCTATCGCGACGCCCTCGGCCTCCCCGTCACCGCCGACCGCGTCGTCGAAGACCAGGGCGTCCGCGGCGTCCTCCTCCAGATCGGCAACTCCGAGATCGAGCTGCTCGAACCGACCCGCGACGACACCGGCGTCGCCCGCTTCCTCGCCAGCCGCGGCGAAGGCATGCACCACATCTGCTTCGAATCGGACGACGTCGCGAAGGAGCTCGAAGCCGCCCGCCAGAAGGGCATCGAACTCATCGACCAGGCGCCCCGCGTCGGTCTCGCCGGCATGATCTGCTTCCTCCACCCCCGCTCCAACCACGGCGTCCTCGTCGAATTCGCCACCCCCATCGAAGGCCAGCACGGGCACTAGGCCACCAACCATGGACGGCATCGGCGCCACCCACATCGACCACATCGTCATCGCCTCGAACGATTCCGGGGCGGTCGCCGAGACGTTCCAGCGCAACCTTGGCCTCGAAATCAAACGCACGATGACCCGGCCGGGCACCGGCGCGCAGCTCGCCTTCGCGAAGCTCCAGGAAGTCGTCCTCGAATTCGCCGGCCCGCCCGAGCCGAAGCCCGGCGAAGAGGTCAAGGCCCGCCTCTGGGGCCTCGTCCTCGCTGTCCGCGATATCCGCGCCGCCGTCGACCGCCTCCGCGCCTTCGGCTGCGAGGTTGGCGACCCGAAGCCCGCCGTCCAGCCCGGCGCCCTCATCGCCACCGTCAAATCCGGCACTCACGGCGTGCCGTTCGCCCTCATCCAGTACGAAGCCATCTCACCAGCCACAGGAGCACCCGCATGAAAGCCCTGCGCATCGACCACGTCGGCATCGTCGTCAAGGACATCGACCAGGCCACGGCCACCTACGCCCGCCACTTCGACCTCCAGGTCGATCCTTCCCGCGGCGGCGAAATCCCCGCCCTCGGCATCAAGAACGCCTTCATGCCGATCGGCGACAGCGCCCTCGAGTTCATCCAGCCCCTCACCGACCAGGGGCCCGTCGCCCAGTTCGCCAAAGAGCGCGGCGAAGGTCAGTACCTCCTCTCCATCGAAGTCGATGACGTCGCCGCCGCCGTCGAACACCTCCGCGGCCTCGGCTACCGCGTCGGCGACCCGAACAACGGCATCGCCTTCGTCTCGCCGAAGTCCTCCCACGGCGTCAACCTCCAGCTCATCCAGCGCTCCGCGCGCTAGCCCGCTACCATAACCCTCACCTGCACCATCACCTCCGAGGGGAGCCATGTCGACAGCAACCGCAACCGGCAAAATCAGGGTGCTCATCGCGAAGCCCGGCCTCGATGGCCACGACCGCGGCGCCAAGGTCGTCGCCCGCGCCCTCCGCGACGGCGGCTGCGAGGTCATCTACACCGGCATCCGCCAGACCCCCGAGATGATCGCCGAGGCGGCGCTCCAGGAAGACGTCGACGTCGTCGGCCTCTCCATCCTCTCCGGCGCCCACCTCGAGCTCTTCCCTCGCGTCGTCGAAGAGCTCAAGAAGCGGGGCCTCGATGACGTACTCCTCTTCTGCGGCGGCATCATCCCCGAAGAAGACACCGAAGCCCTCCAGAAACTCGGCTTCAAGGCCATCTTCCGCCCCGGGACGAACACCCAGGACATCGTCAAGTTCGTCTACGACAACGTGAAGAAGTAACGTGGACGAGCTCGTCCAGCGCTTCCTCGCAGGCGACCGCCGCGCGCTCGCCCGCGTCATCACCCGGGTCGAAAACCGCACCCTCGAGGGCCGCGATTACGTCCGCGCCCTCTTCCCCCACTCCGGCCGCGCCCACATCGTCGGCATCACGGGGGGCGCCGGCTCCGGCAAGAGCACCCTGACCGGCGCCCTCGCCACGGAGCTCCGCCGCCGCGAGAAGACGGTCGCCATCATCGCCGTCGACCCCTCCAGCCCCTTCACCCACGGCGCGCTCCTCGGCGACCGCATCCGCATGCAGGACGTCACCATGGACCCCGGCGTCTACATGCGCTCCATGGCCGGCCGCGGCGCGCTCGGCGGGCTCGCCCCCGCCATCGCCGATGTCGTCGCTGTCGTCGATGCCTTCGGGTTCGACTACGTCATCATCGAGACCATCGGCGCCGGCCAGGACGAAGTCGAAATCGCCGGCACCGCCATGACCACCGTCCTCGTCAACAACCCCGGCACCGGCGACGACATCCAGGCCCTCAAGGCCGGCATCATCGAGATCGCCGACATCCTCGTCGTCAACAAAGCCGACCACCCGGGTGCCGACGTGCTCGTCAGCCAGCTCCAGGCGCTCCTCGCGCTCTCCCCCGGCGACCAGCGCCGCCCGCCCATTCTCAAGACGATCGCCACGCGAGGCGAAGGTCTCGCCGCGCTCGCCGATGCCATCGATGAGCACCGCGCCTACCTCGAAGCCTCCGGCCAGCTCGCCGCCCACCGCGCCGAGGATGCGCGCCACCAGCTCATGGCCATCACCCAGCAGCTCATCCTCGAGGAGATCCGGAAGGCCGCGCCCGAGGTGGTCATCGCAACCCTTACCGAGCGCATCGCCAGCCGCGAGCTCGACCCCCACACGGCTGCCGAAGAGCTCGCCGCCCGCGTCCTCCCCCGGCCCTGACCCCGCGCCGTGCTACCATCGGCAGCGTGAGCAGCCCGCAGCGCATCCGCACGTGGTTCCGCAAAGGCGAGCGCGTCCGCTACATCTCCCACCTCGATGTGCTCCGCTTCTGGGAGCGCGCCATCCGCCGCGCCGGCCTGCCGCTCGCCTACTCTCAGGGCTTTACGCCCCACCCGAAGCTCTTCTTCGCCTCGCCGCTCCCCCTCGGATTCATGGCCGAGCGCGAAGTGATGGACGTCATCCTGGAGGAGCGCATCGACCCCGCGGACTTCCACGCGCGCCTCGCCGCGCAGGCCACCGGCGACCTCGCCCTCGTCGGCGCCCGCGAAGTTCCCCTCGGCGCGCCGCAGCCCCAGGCCGCGATGCTCTGGTCCGATTACCGCGCCGCCATCCCGGGGCTCGACCCGGCATTCGCGCGCGCCCGGGTCGATGAGTTCCTCGCCCTGCCCGCGCTCGAATGGCGCGAAGAGCGCGGCGAGCGCGAACGCACCTACGACCTCCGCGCTGCCACCGCCTGGCTCACCGCCCGTCCCATCGACGGCGGCACCGAACTCGCCATGCGCCTCCGCACCGACCAGCACATCACCGCCCGCCCGGAAGCTATACTGGCGGCGCTCGTTCCCGGCTTCGAGCCGCAGAGCTTCGTGCGAACCGGCATCGTCCTCGACGACCGCTCGCCAGCGAGGGAACTATGGCGACGCCACGGCCAGTACCTCTGACGGCTTTCCAGGTCCGCCCCGCCGTCCCGGCCGACGCCGGCGCGCTCTACCCCCTCTGGCTTCGCGCCCGCGAACACAACGCCCGCGTCGACCCTCGCGTCGTCCTCGCGCCCGTCGGCCCCGACCAGTTCGAAGTCGCCCTTCGCAGCCAGGTCGAACGCGGCGCCGCCAGCGTCTTCGTCGCCGAGTGCGGCGGCGGGGTCGCCGGCTTCATTTCCGGCGCCATCGAATCCGCCGGACCGGACCGGCTCCCCGAGCGCCACGCGACCATCGGCTACCTCTGGGTCGAACCGGCCTACCGCCGCCGCGGCATCGCCCGCGCCCTCGTCGCCGCCATCGCGCGGTGGGCCGCCGCCATCGACGGCGTCCGCCATTTCGAGATGCCCGTCCTCGCCGCCGATGAAGAGGCCGCCCGCTTCTGGGCCGCCCTCGGCTTTCGCCCCTTCATCGTCCGCCTCTGGGCGCCCCTCGACCCCGGCGAGGAGGCCCGGCCGTGAGCCTCCTCTACCTCGTCCGCCACGGGGAAACCAACCATAACGCGGAAGAGCGCGGCCTCGGCCGCGCCGACGTGCCGCTTTCGTCCCGCGGACGCCTCCAGGCCAGCCTCCTCGCTGCCCGCTTCGCCCGCGTCCCGGTCGATGCCGTCCTCTCCTCCCCGCTCCAGCGCGCCCTCGAGATCGCCCGCGCCATCGCCGACCACCACGCCCTCGCCGTCGACGTCCGGCCCGAACTCACCGAGCTCGACGTCGGCGATACGGAAGGCCTCACCTACGCCGAGATCCGCGAGCGCTTCCCCGATTTCTACCGCGCCTGGACCGGCGATGACCCGGTCGCCGTCCCGATGCCCGGCGGCGAATCCCTTGCGGAGCTCGCCCGCCGCCTCGAACCGCTATCCGCCGAACTCCTCGCCGGCCCCGACCGCGTCGCCGTCATCGTCTCCCACAACTTCACGCTCCGGGTGCTCGTCTGCCAGCTCCTCGGCATCCCGGTCGCCAGCTTCCGCAACTTCCGGCTCGACCTCGCGTCCGTCACCACGATCTCCATCCAGCACGGGCGGGCCGCCATCCAGGCCCTCAACGACGTCTGTCATCTCGAGGAACCCTTGAACCTTGCTGCCCCCGCGCGTAGCGTCTCCACCTGAATCATGGCGCCGCCCCTGCTGAGCCGCTCCCGGGTCATCATCGCCGTCAGCCTCATCATCGGCGGCTACTTTGTCTACACGGCCGTCCTCGGCATGTACCGCTCCAGCCAGCTCGGCGAATCCCGTGCGCGCGCCGAAGAGCAGCTCCGCGCGCTCGAAGAACAGAAAGCCTACCTCGAAGCCGTCCGCGCCTACGTCGCCTCCGATGCGTACGTCGAACAGGAGGCCCGCCGCCGCTACGGCTACATCCGCGAAGGGGAAATCCCGTTTGTCGTCATCAGTCCCCCGGCCGCCGAAGAAGCGCAGCCCTCAGGCACCTGGTGGCAGCGGCTCTTCCCCCGCTGAGCAATCCCCCGTCCCGGGCTTCGCTCCCTTCCCCGGCGCGCCTGAGCCGCCCGAGCCGCCCGCTCGCCTTCCCCGTGCCCTCAGGGACGCGCTCCAGCGCGTCGCACGCTTCGCCGCCGAGGAGCGGCTCTTCCGCGGCCGCAGCCGCCTCCTCGTCGCCGTCTCCGGCGGTCCCGATTCCCTCGCCCTCCTCCACCTCCTCTTGCGGCTCCGCGACCGGTTCCGCCTCGAGCTGAAGGTTGCCCACTTCGACCACCAGCTCCGTCCGGGCTCCGCCGAAGACCTCCGGTTCGTGCGCGAGCACGCGGCTGCCCTGGGGCTCGAAGCCGTCACCGGCGAAGGCCCGGTTCGGGAGGTGGCCGCCCGCCAGCGCCGCGGCATCGAAGAGACCGCCCGCCTGATGCGCTACCAGTTCCTCGCCTTCGCCGCCGAAAAGGAGCAGTGCGACGCGGTCGTGACCGGCCACACCGCCGACGACCAGGCCGAGACGGTCCTCCTCCACCTGCTCCGCGGCAGCGGCGTCCGCGGCCTCCGCGGCATGCTCCCGGCGGGACAGGTGCCCGGCGCCCCCGGGCGCGCCCTCCTCCGCCCGCTGCTCTGCCTCCGGCGCGCCGACACCCTCGCCGTCTGCCGCGACCTCGGGCTCGAGCCCCGCGTCGACGAGTCGAACCGCGACCCCTCGCACACCCGCAACCGCATCCGGACGGCGCTCCTGCCGGCCCTCGCAGACTTCAACCCGTCCATCGATGCGGCGCTCTTCGGCCTCGCCGAAAGCGCCCGCGAGGCCTTCGCCCTCCTCGAGCGCCGCTCGTTCGAGGCGCGCGCGCTGGAACGCGGCCCGGTCGGCGCCGTCTACGAAGCAGCCGCGCTCGCCGGCCTCCCCGGGGAATCGCTCTGGCTCGTCGTCGAACGGGAGGCCGCCTTCTTCCACCTCGAGCCCGCGGTCAACCGCACCCGGCTCGAAAACCTCCGGCAGGCGCTCCGCCGCGGCTCTGGCTCGGTCGCTTTCGGCGACACCGCTGTCGAGGTCTCCGCGGGCCGTGTCCGCATCGGTCCCCGCCTCGAACCCGTCGAGCCCGCCGAGCCGGTGCTCCTCGACGTCCCCGGCAGCCGCCGCTTCGGACCGTGGCGGGTCGATGTCCTCACATCCCCCGCGGAGGCCACCCCGCAGGCGCCGGTCGCGGGCCTCGCCTCCGCGAGCCTCCGCGGCGCCCTCCGGGTTCGCCACCTCCAGCCCGGCGACCGCATCGCCTGGCGCGGCCTCACGCGGAAGGTCTCCGACCTGCTCATCGACCAGAAGGTGCCGGCGTGGGAGCGTCCCGGTGCGGTCGCCGTCACCGATGCGAGCGGCCCGGCAGCCATCTTCACCGCCTCGAGGGTGTTCACGCGCGATGCCGGGGAGCCCCCCGACCTCTGGGTCAGGCTCGCGCCGCTCTCCCGCTGACCTTCGGCGGCGCGAACAGCGGCACCACCTCGTCGAGCAGCCGCGCGGTTTGCGCCATCAGGTCATCGTCGTTCTCCGCGATGGGCCGGACGACGAACTTCGAGACCCCGGCCGCGATGAACTCGCGGATGCGCTGCGCAATCTCCGCCGCGCCGCCCACCGCCGCGAGCCCCAGCGGGTCGCCGACCCCGGGCAGGCGCGCTAGCCCGGCCAGCTGCCGCTGCACCACCGGCTCGTCGGCGCTCCCGAACCGGTAGGAAAACCCGGCCCCGTAGTGGTCCTCGTCAATCGTGCGCCCCGCCTCTGCCGCCGCCCGTTTGATCGCCGCCACGATGGGCGCCACCTGCGCGGGCGTCTGCAGCCCGGCAAGCCAGCCTGTCCCCAGCCGCGCCGTCCGCCGGACCGCGGCCTCCGAACTCCCGCCAATCCAGAGCGGCAGCGGCTGCTGCACCGGCAGCGGCGAAATCACGGCCTCCGTGTACCGGTAGTGCTGCCCCGCGAACGTCAGCCGTTCGCCTGCCCACAGCCGCGCCATGATTTCGAGCGCTTCGTCCGCTGCGGCCCCGCGGCCCCGCGGGTCGCGGCCGGTCGCCCGCCATTCCGGCGCCCGCTCGTCGCCTACCCCGAATACGGGCAGGAGCCGCCCGCCGCTCAGGTAGTCGAGCGTGGCGCACTCCTTCGCCAGCACCAGCGGGTCGCGGAACGGCACGACCACGGCGTTCATCCCCGCTTTCAGCCGCCGCGTCCGGCCCAGCGCCATCCCGATCGCTGCCATCGGCTCAAGCGTCGGCGCGCTCGAAACGAGCCGTTCGCTGAACCAGACCGAATCCGCGCCGCGCTCCTCCAGCAGGTCGATCCACCGCCCGAACGCATCCGCCGACGAAAACGGGAACCCGGCCACGCCGAACCCGATGCCGATGCCCATGACCTGCCTCCCCTGCGGGCTATCCCCGCGCGAACTGCTTGAAGAAGCGCGTCAGCCGTTCGTGCAGCCCCGGCTCCGCCGCCAGCAGCCCGCGCACCACCGGCCGCGGCTGGTTGAACCGGATCGGGTCGCCCAGCACCCCGGTGACCCGGAGCCCCGCCGCCCGGCAGAGCGCCGCGCCCGCGGCGACGTCCCATTCCGCACGGCCGAAGCCGGTCAGCGTCGCGTTGCCGTCGCCCTGCGCCAGCCGCGCCAGCCGGTAGGCGACGCTCCCCATCGGCCGCACCAGCGTGCCCTCCGGCAGCGGCGGCAGGTCGTCCCACGCGTGCTCGCCGCGCCCGACGAGCGCCTCGAACGGCTGGCCCGTCGGCTCGGTCGCCGGGCGCTCCATGGCGCCGCAGCACGCCGCTGCGAACAGCTCGCCCGTCGCCGGGTTGTGCACCACCCCGAGCACCGGCTCGCCGTTCGCCACCAGCGCGATCGAGACGGCGAACTCCGGCACGCCTTCGAGGTACTCCCGCGTCCCATCGATCGGGTCGACGACCCACGTGCGCGCCGCCCGCAGCCGCGCCGGCGAATCCCGGTGCTCTTCGCTCAGCCAGCCGTCCTCGGGAAACGCGCCGAGCAGCCGCCGTTCGAGCAGCGCCGCCGCCGCGAGGTCAGCTTCCGAGACGAGCTCCCGGCCGGCCTTCCGCCCGTACCGGACGCCCTCCCGCCGGAAGCGCTCGATGACCTCCCCCGCGGCGAGCGCCGCCTCCTTCGCCGCCTCCAGCTCGCGCTCGAACACGTCTCCCATTGTAGGGACGGCGCGACCGGCGGCGTCAGGCGAAGGCAGCGAACAGCTCCTCGAACGCCTTCACCTGCCCGCCCTTCGTCGAGGACGGCACCACGATCGGCGTCTTCACCCCGGCTGCGAACCACTGCTCCAGCCCTTCCAGCACCTGCTTCCGCGTGCCGTACAGCGTGCAGTCCGAAAGCCAGCGCTCTGACATCAGCCCCGGCAGCGCCTCCCGGTCGCCGCGCGCCAGTGCCGCCTCGATCGCCTCCATCTCCTCGACGTAGCCGGCTTCCTTCCAGTAGTTCCGGTAGTTCGGCAGCATCACGTAGCCGGTCAGCACCCGCTTCATCACCTTGGCCGCCGCCGCCGGGTCGTCGTCATCGATGCACATCGGGATCATGTCGCCGATGAAGAAATCGCCCTCCCGTTTCTCCGCCGGGATGTGCGCCAGCGACTCCGGCATGTGGCTCCGCGCCGCGTTCGCCCAGACCGCGCCCTCCGCGATCTCCACGGCCAGCTCGACCATCTTCGTCCGCAGTGTCGCCAGAACGATCGGCGGCAGCGGCCCGACCTGCTGCGACGCCGCCCGCATCGCCTCGACGTACTGCCGCATGTCGCTCAGCGGCTTCCCGGGCTTCGCCCCGATACGCGCGTTGGCCGGCGCATGGCTCACACCGATGCCGAGGTAGAACCGCCCGTCGCTGATCTCGTGGATGTACGCCGCCGATTGCGCGAGGTCGAATGGCACCCGGTAGTAGATCGGGATAATCGACGTCCCGAATTTGATCGTCGAGGTGGCGTGCGCGATCGAGAGGCACAGCCCCATCCCGTCGCCGAAGCTCGCGCAGTAAATCCCGGCGAACCCCGCCGCTTCGAGCTGCTTCGCCGTCTCCACGGTCCATTTCCGGCGGCCGACTGCCGCCGCTAGCGCCACTGCCGGCTTCTGCATGCGAATCCCCTCCTGGGCTGAACGTCGTGCCCGCGACTATACGGCCCCCGGCCCTTACCGGCCCGGCCCCGTCAGGCCTCCTGCCGGTACCGCAGCATGCGCCCGCTCCCTGCCCCGGTGTGCCGGCCGTCGTCGTACGCGACCTGCCCGTTCACGACCACCATCCGGATGCCGCGCGGCTCCCGCTTCGGCTGCTCGTAGGTCGCGAGGTCCTCCACCGTCGCCGGGTCGAACAGGACGAGGTCGGCGAACCAGCCCTCGCGCACCTGCCCCCGCTTCGCCAGCCCGAACCGCTCGCACGGCGCCGAGGTCATCTTCCGGACCGCCTCCTCGAGCGTCAGCACCCCGCGCTCGCGCACGTACCGCGCCAGCACCCGCGGCATCGTCCCGAACAGCCGCGGATGCGGGTTCCCCTTCAGCACCGGGATGCCGTCCGAGCCGATGAACATCCGCGGGTGGCGCAGATTCGTCTCGATGTCGGCTTCATCGATGATGAACTGGATGCAGATGACCTCCTTCCCCCGCGGCGCGGTCAGGATCTGCCGCACCGCCTCCTCGACCGTCCACCCCTCGCTCGCCGCGATGTCGGGGACCATCCGCCCTTCGAACTCCCGCCGGTCCGGGCAGCTCGCGATCATCACGTTCTCGGCCCACTCCCGGTCGATCGCCTCGAGGTTCACGTACTGCCACATCGGCCCGCTGCCTGCTGTGTAGGGGTACACGTCGAGCGTCACGCTCGTCCCCGCGGCGTGAGCCGCGTCTGCCTTCGCGAGCGATTCGCCCACCCGGCCCCAGTTCCGCCGTCCCGCCGCCTTGTGGTGCGAAATGTGCAGCCCGACGCCCGCCTCCCGCGCGACCGTGATCGCCTCGTCCACTGCCTCCAGCAGCCGGTCTGCCTCGTTCCGCATGTGCGTCGCATACAGCCCGCCGAACGGCGCTGCCTCGCGCGCCAGCGCGATGACCTCCTCGGTGCGCGCGTACCGCCCCGGCTCGTAGATGAGCCCGGTCGAGAGCCCGGCAGCGCCCTGCTCCATCGCCCGCGCGACGTGCCCCCGCATCGCCGCCAGTTCGTCCGCTGTCGGCGCCCTCCGCTCCATCCCCATCACGTGCGCCCGGACCCGGTTGTGCCCGACCAGCATCAGGTTGTTGATCGCCGGCTGCTTCGCCATGCAGGCCGCGAAGTAGCTTGCGAGGTCCGTCCAGCCCGCGCCCGGGCCGGAGATGTCCCCCGGCATGTACTCCCGCCCCGGTTCGTTCGGCACCGTGCTGAAGCCGCAGTTCCCGCTCACGTCCGTCGTCACGCCCTGCGCCAGCTTGAACGCCATGTCCGGGTGCCGCAGGAACGCGCCGTCGTCGTGCGAATGCGTGTCGACGAAGCCGGGGCACAGCGCCTGCCCCCGCGCGTCGACTTCCCGCCGCCCCGCCGGCGCTTCCCCGACCGCCATGATGCGGTCCCCCTCGACCGCCACGTCTGCCGGGAAGCCCGGCGCGCCCGTCCCATCGATCACCAGCACGTTCCGAAACACGAGGTCAGCTGCCATGCGCGGCATTCTGCCCCCGCCCGGACGGGCTGTCGACAGCAGCGCTCACGCGAATCCTGTACCGTGGAACCCATGCCGAACCGCCTCGCGAACGAAACCAGCCCCTACCTCCGCCAGCACGCCGACAACCCCGTCGATTGGTACCCGTGGGGCAGCGAGGCGTTCGAACGGGCCCGCGCCGAGCAGAAGCCGATCCTCCTCTCCGTCGGCTACAGCTCCTGCCACTGGTGCCACGTCATGGCCCACGAATCCTTCGAAAACCCGGCCATCGCCGACCTCATGAACCGCTACTTCATCAACGTCAAAGTCGACCGCGAAGAGCGTCCCGACGTCGACGCCGTCTACATGGCCGCGGTGCAGGCCATTTCCGGCCAGGGCGGCTGGCCGATGACCGTCTTCCTCACCCCGGAGGGCGAACCGTTCTACGCCGGCACCTACTTCCCGCCCGAGGACGCCCACGGCCGCCCCGGCTTCCCGCGCGTCCTCCAGTTCCTTGCCGAAAAATGGCAGACCGACCGCGACCGCATTCTCGAATCGGCCCGCGGCCTCACGGAGCACCTCCGCGCCGCCGCCGCGCGTGCCGCCGGCCACGGCGACGGCATCGCCCCCGCCACGCTCGCCCGCGCCGTCGAACAGTTCGCCGAGGTCTTCGATACCGCCTGGGGCGGCTTCGGCATGGCGCCGAAATTCCCCTCGCCTTCGAACCTCGAATTCCTCCTCGCGCACTTCGCCGCTAACCCCGGCGCCGAGACCGGCCAGGCCGCTGCCGCCATGGCGCTCCACACCCTCCGCGGCATGGCCACCGGCGGCATGTACGACCAGGTCGGCGGCGGCTTCGCCCGCTACAGCGTCGACGAAGCGTGGATCGTCCCTCACTTCGAAAAGATGCTCTACGACAACGCCCAGCTCGCCCGGGTCTACCTCCACGGCTACCAGCTCACCGGCGACGGCGGCTTCGCCCGGGTCGTCCACGAAACCCTCGAATTCCTCCTGCGCGAAATGCAGGACCCTGCGGGCGGCTTCTACGCCGCGCTCGACGCCGACAGCGAAGGCATCGAGGGCAAGTACTACCTCTGGACGCCCGCCGAGGTCGAGCAGGTGCTCGGCGCCGATGCCCCCCTCGCCATGGCCTGGTACGGCGTCACCCCGGACGGCAACTTCCGCGACCCCCACCACCCGGAGCTCACCGGCCGCAGCGTCCTCACCGCCCGCCCCGACATCGAAGACCTCGAACGCCGCTTCGGGCTCTCCCAGGACGACATCCTCGACCGCATCGAGGAGATCCAGGAGCGCCTCTTCTACGCCCGCCAGGAGCGCGTCCCGCCCGGCCTCGATGACAAAGTACTCACCGACTGGAACGGCCTCGCCCTCGCTGCCTTTGCCGAAGCCGCCCGCGTGCTCGAAGAGCCGGCCTACGCCATGGCCGCGACCCGCCTCGCTGAGTTCCTCCGCGCCAGCGTCTGGCGCGACGGCGTCCTCTACCACACCTGGAAGGCCGGCGAAGCCCGCGTCCCCGGCATGCTCGAAGACTACACGTACCTCGGCCTCGGGCTCGTCGAGCTCTACAAGACCACCGGCGAACTGGCCTGGCTCGACTGGGCCCGGGAGCTCTGGGAGGCCACCCTCGCCCGCTTCCGCGACCCGGAAACCGGCACGTTCTTCGACACCGCCAGCGACGCTGAGCAGCTGATCGTCCGCCAGCGCAGCTTCTTCGATGCCGCCACCCCGTCCGGGAACGGCGCCGCGGCGCTGCTCGGCCTCTGGCTCGGCCGCTACTACGGCCCCGCCGAGTGGGAGCGGGTCGTCGACGACGTCGTCGCCGCCGTTGCCGACCACCTGCTCCGCGCCGTGACCGGCTTCGGCACCATCCTCCAGGCGATGGAGTTCGCGCTCGCGCCGCACCGCGAAATCGTCATCGTCGGCGATGCGGCCGCCCGCGCGCCGTTCGAAGGTGTCCTCGCCGCGCGCTACCTTCCTTTTACCGTCGTCGCGCCGACCGCCGATGCCGAGGGCCTGCCCCTCTTCGAAGGCCGCGAGCCGGCGGGCCGCGCCCTCGCCTACGTCTGCGAGAACATGGCCTGCATGGCGCCCGCCGAATCCCCGGCCGAGCTCGAACGCCAGCTCGGCCCCGCGCCCGCCTTCGCCTGAGCCGTCCCCCGCCTCAGGCGTGCAGCCGTTCGACCGCCGCCAGCGGCGGCTTCGCCGGGTCGACCAGGTACCGGAGCTCCGGCATCGCCACGTCGGCGACGGCGTAGGAAGCGCTCACCGGCCAGTACGGGTCCGCCCCCGGCAGCCCCCACGCCTCGCCGTCGAACGCGAGCAGCTCCGGCATTCCCCGGTCTGCGCTGTGGAACTGGTACTCCGGGTCGACCTGGATGAGCCGCGCCGTGGCCGCGCCGTCCCGCTCCACCCGCGCCGTGTTCAGCGTCGCCAGGTACTGGATGTCGGCCCCGCTGATCGCTTCCGGGTCGACGAGATGCGCGTCGAGCACCGTGCGGCCGCCCGCCCGGACCGTCACCCAGCTTCGGTCGTACCGCCGCGCGAAGTCGATGGTGCCCTCGCTCACCGGGTAGCCCCAGCGCGCCGCCAGCGCCTCCCGCGCCGCCGCCGAGTCGCAGTACGCCCGCACGGAAAGCGCCCGCGGCCGTGCCCCGGAGCGGCAGCCGACCTTCGCCTCCGCGAGCGTGAACGGCCCCGCCGGGCTCTCCGGCACCCGCCACGCCGTCACGACGAGCGTCGGCGGGATGGTCGGGTGCAGCGCCGGCGGCAGGAGGCTCGTCATCGCGCCCTGCTCCAGCTCGTACATCACCTGCAGGATCTGCACGCGCGGCAGCACCCACGGCTCGCCGTCCGGCCGCAGCAGCGGTCCGTGCTCGAAATCGGTCGTCGGCCGGGTTCCCACGAGCGGCATCAGTTCCCTCCCACCGCCGCCGGGGCCTTCGCCGCCGGCTTCTCCGCGAACTTCGGCATCACTTCCTTCGCGAACAGCCGCAGGCTCGCCAGCACCTCCTCCTGCGGCACCGTCTCGATGGCGTTCAGCAGGAAGTTGATCCGGTCCACGCCGACCGATTCCCACTTCTTGATGACCTCGATGATCCGGTCCGGGTTGCCGATGCACAGGCCTTCAGGGATTTGCCCCTCCGGCGCGCTCGTCGCCTCCCGGCGCAGCGCCGGCAGCAGCCCGAGGTTCGGGTACGACCGCGTCGGGTAGGCCTGCCGCGCCGCCAGCAGCTGCTCCGCGAGATAGTTGAACGTCCCCGCCAGCCGCTGGCCCGTCTTCGCCCCGTACTCGTTGTCCTCGTGGCAGAAGAGGAAGTTCACCGTGTTCACCTGCTCGTTCACGAACGAGCCGACCGGGTTGCAGTACTTGATGCGCCGCCGGTACTCCGCGATCTTCTGCTCCTGCTCCGCGAAGCCCCCGAACGTCAGCCCGAGGCTGCCCATCCCTCGGTCCGCCGCGTCGAGCTCCGTCCCCGGGCTCGTCACCGCGACCCACATCGGCGGGTGCGGCTTCTGCAGCGGCTTCGGCAGCACCGCCCGCTGCGGCATGCTGAACGCCCGCCCCTGGTAGCCGAACCGCTCCTCCGTCCACATCTTCGGGATGATCCGCACCCACTCGTCCCACGTCTTCTTCGTCTCGTCCGGGTCGGCCGACATCCCGCCCAGCTCCGTCCACGTCGCCGACCGCCCCGTCCCGAACTCGAGCCGCCCGCCGGAGACGATGTCCATCGTCGCCGCCACTTCCGCCGCCTTGATCGGGTTGTTGAACTCGGGCACGCAGACCACGATGCCGCGCCCGATGCGGATGTTCTTCGTCACCATCGCACAGGCGGTGAGGAACACCTCCGGCGCCGAGCAGTGCGAGTACTCCTCGAGGAAGTGGTGCTCCACCGCCCAGACCTGGTCGAAGCCGAGCTCATCGGCCAGCTTCACCTGTTCGAGGCAGTTCTGGTACACCTCGTACTCGGTCGTCGGCCCCCACGGCCGCGGCACCGAAATCTCGTAGAAAATGCCGAATTTCATCGCGCAGGCTCCCTTCTCCTTGCTGTCTGCCCGCCCGGTGGGCGGAATCTAGCACAGCGGCGGCTGCCCTGCCCGCCGCGAGTGCCTCTGCTTCAGCCGAGCAGCATCGGCGCCGGGACTGCTGCCGGTCCCACCCGCAGCGTCCCTTCGACGATGCACGCCGAAATCGGCAGCAGCGTCCGCAGCTGCCGCCACGGGCTGCCCCGGTCGAGGCCGGCCGCCGGCGTCATCGCCGCGCCCTTCGCCAGCCGCGCTGCGGCCGCGTCGACGCTCACCGGCGCCTCCGCGAGCACCGTCTTGCCGCCCTCCGGCGCGTACACCACCCAGCCGTCCCACCGCAGCATCGCCGGGTCGATGGCGTACGGCGCCGGCAGCCGCGCCTCCGCGAGCGGGCCGGACGTCCCGGCGATGCGCACGGTCACGTCGTCGCCCTCCCGCTCGATGCGAACCTCGCCGGGTTCCGCCGGTCCCGCCAGCGCGGGGAGCCGCCCCGCGCCCTCGACGACGGCCGCTGCCAGCACGTTTCGCGGCATCATCCGGAACCGCCCGCCGACGCCCAGCGCCGCGAACCGCAGCGGCCCCGCCGCTGTCTCGCCCTCGGCGACCAGCAGCCGCGCGTAGCACGGGATCGGCCGCGTCACGTCCGCCGGCAGCCACCGCAGTGCCGCGTCGCGGTCCACCTCGAACGTCAGCTGCAGCCAGCGGCCGCGCAGCTCCAGCGGCCCGGCGTCGAACTCCGCCGGCGCCAGCCCGTCGATCGCCAGTGTTCCCCGGTCTGGCATCTCAATTCCCTCCCGCGCCCGCAGGCGCCGCGCCGATGGCGACCGCGCCCGGCCCCACGACCGCGCCGATCGCCATCGAAAGTTCCGTCACGATGAGCCGCTCCACCGCGTACGCGCGCCGCACCCGGTCGGCCGCTTCCTCCGCCAGTCCCGGCGCCGCCGCGTGCGCCACCACCACGTTCAGCTGCGCGCCCCCGGCCCGCTGCCCCACCCGCCGCACCGCCTCCTCCAGCGCGGCTTCGTGGGTCGCTGCCCGCGCGACCCCCGTCACCCGCGTCCCGATCCGCAGCACCGGCAGGCCGTCCTCCAGCTCGCCGAGCTTCTCTTCGACCAGCGCCAGCCGCCCGCTCTCCTCCAGCCACCGCGTATCAGCCGGCACGACCAGCGCGTCCGCCCGCGGCTCCAGCTCTTCGAGGTGCGCCAGCAGGTCGTCGAGTGGTCTCCCCTCCTGCACGAGGCCTGCGGCCGTCGTCAGCAGCGCCCCGAGCCCCGCATGGCCCACGCCGGGGTTCGAAATCTTGATCCGCGCGTCCGGCAGGTCGTCCTGTACCGTCAGCATCGCCGCCGAGGCCGTCGTGAAGCTCGGGCTCACGTCGAACGGCGTCACGAGGCAGAGCACGTCCTGCCCGGCTTCCGCTGCGGGCCGAAAGTGTGCGAGGTACGCCGCTTCCGGCGGCGCGAACGTCCGCGGCAGCCGCGCCCCCGCGCGGATGCGCTCGTACGCCGCCCGCCACGCCCGCTCATCGTCGGCCATCCGCTCATCTTCGAACGCAAAGCTCCCCGCCGCCGTGAGCACGCCGAGGTCCGCCGCCGCTTCCGCACCGAGGCAGGTCGTCGAATCCGTCACCAGCTGAACCTTCGTCACAGGCACCCCCAAACCGGGCTGGCAGGATGCTAGCATAATCGTTAGCCTTCGGCTTACGACCTTCCCGGGTGGTGCACCAGTGAAATTCGGCATCTTCTACGAACACTCCGTCCTCAAGCCGTGGGACGACCGCTCCGAGCACCGCGTCCTCCACCAGGCCGTCGAACAGGTCGTCCTCGCCGATGAGCTGGGCTTCGACCAGGTCTGGGAAGTCGAGCACCATTTCCTGGAGGAGTACTCCCACTCCTCCGCGCCGGAGGTCTTCCTCTCTTTCTGCGCCGCGAAGACGAAGAACATCCGCTTCGGCCACGGCATCGCCCTCATGCTCCCGCCCATCAACCACCCGGCCCGCGTGGCCGAGCGCGCCGCCACCCTCGATATCCTCAGCGACGGCCGCCTCGAATTCGGCACCGGCCGCTCCGCGACCTGGACCGAGCTCGCCGCCTTCGGCTGCGAACCCGACCTCACCAAGGAGATGTGGGACGAATGCACCCGCGCCGTCGTCAAGATGTGGACGACCGACAACTTCTCCTGGAACGGCCGCCACTTCACGATGCCCCAGCGGAACATCATCCCCAAGCCCCTCCAGAAACCCCACCCGCCCCTCTGGGTCGCCGTCCAGTCGCCTGAAACGGCTGTCCAGGCGGGCGAGCGCGGCATGGGGATGCTCGGCGTCACCCTCGGCGCCCCGCTCGACTACCAGCAGATGGTGAAGGACTACCGCCGCGCGATCCGCACCTGCGAACCCGTCGGCGAAACGGTCAACGAGCAGGTCAACGGCGTCGCCTTCATGTACTGCGACGAAGACGACGCCCGCGCGAAGGCCGTCGGCGGCATGGCCGCCCTCCAGTTCGGTCTCCGCGCGGCCCACCTCGTCGGCGTCGGCGGCATCTACCCCTCGCCGGCCTACCACGCCCACGCCAGCGCCGCACCGCTCCGCAATCGCCCCGGCGACGTCGTCGGCCCCGTCCGCGAAGGCACGCCCATCGGCGACCCGAAGGCCTGCATCGAGGCGCTCAAGTGGTGGGAAGAGGTCGGCGTCGACCGCATGGTCTTCCTCATCAACACCGGCGAAACCATCCCGCAGGAGCAGGTGCTCAACAGCCTCCGCCTCTTCGCGCGCGAAGTGATGCCGGAGTTCACGCGAAAGGAGCGCGCCGAGGCGAAGAAAGCCGCCGAGGCCGCCGCCCGCGAGGCGGCCCAGCGCGCCGCTGCCGGCACCCCGATGCCCGCCTGAGAAGGCTCCCGCGCCGTCAGGCCCGGTCGCGGTACTCCGCTGCGAGCCCCGGGTTCGAAACCTCCAGCTTGTCGAGCGTCACCGTCCGCAGGTGGCTGAGGACCGCCAGCCGCCACGGCCCTTCGTCCGCGTCGCCCTTCCGGATGCGCTCGCACAGGTCGGCATTGCGCCGGAGCAGCGCCTCGCGCACGCCCGCCAGCCGCGGCGGCATCGGCTCGACCCCCAGCAGCCGGTCGAGCCCGTCCCACTCCCGCGCGAGGTGCTCCTCCATCGTCGCGAGCTCCCGCCGGAGCATCTCGACGACGTTCATCGAGACCCGCGCGTGGAAGCTCAGCCGGCCCTGCGTGTTCGGCATCACGTCGTCCCGCAGGTAGCCCGCCACCGCCTCCAGCAGCTCATCGAACGTCGGCCGGTCCTGCATCAGTCCCACCTCCCTTCGAGCAGCTCCAGCAGCACGATCTCCGTCTCCGCCGTCCGCCGGCCGATGGCCGCCAGCTCGACGCTCCGGTTCCGGCCGGTCAGGTAGGTCGCTGCCTGCGTCATCGTGATGACGCCCCACTTCAGGTTCCCGAACATCTCGTACCAGAGGAAGTGCTGCCGGTTCACCGGCCGCCCGCCGGCCGCTTCGTATGCCTCGATGAACGCTTCCCGCGTGCCGACGCCGGCGATCGGCTGCTTCCCGCCGAACCGCCACGACTTCACCGCCAGCCAGCCGAGGTCCTCCATCGGGTCGCCCCAGTGCGCCAGCTCCCAGTCGAGGATGCCGCGCACGCCCGTCTCATCGAAGATGAAATTCCCGAGCCGGAAGTCGCCGTGCACCAGCACCTCCTCGCCCGGGGGCGGCAGGTGCTGCCGCAGCCAGCGAATCGCCAGCTCGAACACCGGGTGCGGGTCCAGCTCGGCCGTCCGGTAGTTGTTCTCGTAGTAGTCGAGCTGCGCCTCGGCCGAGGTCTTCCCGGCCGGCGGGTGCTCGAGCCGGGCCAGCTCCGGGTGGTCCGCCTCCCGGATGCTGTGGATGCGCGCGAGGTCGCGCGCGAGCTGGGCCGGGACCACCTCGCGCGCCTTCGCGTACTGCTCCCCCCGGATGAGCCGCGCCCCGAGCGTCTCGCCCGGCACGCGGCGCATCACGAAGAAGGCCACCGGGAACGTGTCGTCGCCGTCCCAGAGCGGCTCAGGGACCGTCACGCCCGCATCCCACGCCGCCTTGATCAGGTGGTACTCCAGCTCCCGCCCGGGAATCGTCGGCGCGCCCGGCACCGGGTCCGCCCGCAGGATCCCTTCGATCCGCCCCGCGGGCGTTTCCGCATCGAACGACCACGTCTCCCGCGACGCGCCCCCGGAAAGCCGCACCAGGTTCGAGACCGTCACCGGCCCCCCGGTCCGCGCCGCGATGAACCGCTCCAGCCCCTGCTGGACTTCGTCCTTCTGCACGGCCCTACTCGACCTGGTCGAGGTACTCGCTCAGGCCGTAGCCCTTGCGCTCCCCGTCGAGGAGGTATTCGGTCATCCCCTCCCCGATGTGGGTGAACATCCCCGCGCGCCGGTTCCGCAGCGGGATGAACCCCCGCACCGTCCCCTCGACCCGGTGCACCTCGCCGTTCGCGAGCGTCACCGTGGCTTTCAGCGCCTTGTGGTAGTTCGTATCGCCCTCGTACTCAGTCTCGAGCTCGATGTTCTTGACCTGCACGATGGTGTCTTTCCCCTTGTGGAACACCCCGCCGATGCGGTCGCCCACGATGGAGAGCACCATCCCGAGGTCGTCGCCGAAGTTGCCCGTAATCCAGCGGTAGCTCGGCGTCGATTGCCAGTACCGCGGCCCCCACGAGTGGTCGCGCAGCCCGTGCCCGCTGATGTGGAGCACCGGGCCGTCTTCCACCTGCAGCGTGCCGGTCACGCGCATGTGCTGCTCATAGTGCGCCCGCGCGAACTCGTTCTGCGCGCCGGCGCCGCCCGGCTCCGCCACGTGCCCGTAGATCGGCCCGACCCCTTCGTGCACGAGGTCCAGCCGGATCCGCTTGTGCGGGTTCTCCTTGAACGCCACGCTCGGCTCCCGCATCTCCCGCGGGTCCTTCAGGTACACGACCGAGCCCTCGTACGTCGTGCGGAGCCGCTCGCCCGGTTCGAGCACCTCCACCTTCAGGCCGCCAGCATTCCAGCCGTCGTTGCTCGAAATCTGGGGCCGCTTGTAGTTGAACAGCGCCGAACCATCGGGCTGGTAGACGATGACGGTGACTTCGGCGTACCCCTCGTTCGCCCGGTTGCCGATGCGCAGGAACCCGCCCATCTGCTGCTCCCGGTCGAAGAAATTGAAGTAGACCGACTCGTTGAAGTTTTCCTCGGGCCCGAGCGGGTGGGTGTAGTCGTCCTCGGGCTTCACGTTGCCGATGATGGTGACCATCGTTCGAACCTCCTGCCGGTGCTGTCTCCCGGCAGGCCCGGATCATACCGGAGCCGCGCCCCGGCCGCCCGTTACTGCGTCGCAGGCGCCAGCGTGCGCAGGTAGTTCACGAGGTGCCAGATCTCCTCGTCGGTCAGCCCCTGTTCCTTCCACGCCGGCATCGCCGTCCCCGGGATGCCGTCCGCGATGAACCGGAACAGCTGCCCGTCCGGGTGCTGCGGCACGTGCACCGTCAGGTCCAGCGGGTACGGATTCAGGTCGAGCCCCGGCGGGGGCACGCCCGTCCGCCCGTGGCAGGCGATGCAGTTCGCTTCGTACAGCGCCCGCCCCCGCGCGATCGAATCCGCATCCGGGAATACCGGGTTCGTCGGCAGCCCCGCCTGCGGCTCGTGCGCGTGCACCCCGAACAGCAGCAGCACCCCGAGCCCGAAGCCGGCCATCGTGCCGGTGCTCGCCGCCCACCCGAGCCGCCGGTTCAGCTCACGCGCCGTCCCGCGGCTGAGCGCGAACCCGAGCCCTGCCAGCAGCAGCACGAGCCCGCCGAACTGGTTCCACGTCAGCCCCGCCGTCGGCAGCGACCACGCGCCGCCGCCCCGGCTCACTGCCGCCGCGAACGCCCCCGCCGGCCGCACGTCGAAGAACGTCCGCGCGTCGTCGGCATCGGCCCGCCGGACTTCGACCTCCACCCGCCAGCGCCCCTCGAGCGGCATGTACGGCCCCTGTCCGCCGAACTCGCCCTGCCCCACCGGCGCCAGCACCAGCGTCGAGGGCCCGAGCGACTGGTCCTCCTGGTACCGGAACACCAGCCGTACCCGCTGCGCGTCGACCGGCGCGCCCGAGCCGTCGGCCAGCGCGACCCGGTAGGTGTTCAGGCCCGTCTGGTTCGGGTCGATCCGCAGCGTGACTTGCAGGTCGCTCGCCGGCGCGGTCATCTCGAACGGCCGCCGCTCCGGCTCGATGACGATCGAGCGGCTCGTGGTCGTCTGGCTCATCAGCGCTGCCGCCCCGACGACTGCGACGCCGAGCGCGACTTCCGCTGCCGCGCCGAACATGAACCGGCGCGGTTCGCCCGGCCGCTCGCCCACCAGCCGCGCCTTCCCCCAGCGCGCGTTGTACAGCGCGACCGCCAGCAGCGGCGCCGCCAGCGCCAGCTTCGCCAGCAGCACCAGCCCGTAGCGGGTCTCGGTCAGCTTTTGCACCGAATCGATGTGGATGAGCGCGCCGAGCAGCCCCGTCGCCAGCAGCACGAAGACTAAGACCGATGCCAGCCGGGCGAACCGCCGCATCATCGGCCGCCACGCGTCCCGCCGCCTGCCGAACCGGGCCGCGACGACGGTCCCCGCGACTGCGCCCAGCCAGCCCACCGCCGCTGCGGCGTGAGCGAAGTCGATGGCCATCGCCCACGCGCTTCCCGGCACGGCCGCCGCGTGGCTCGTCGCGGTGAACGTCACGAGCTGCCCCGCCGCCAGCGCGATGAGCGCCCACGCAGCCGCCCGCGGCCGCCGCCCGTACAGCGCCGCCGCCCCGGCCGCGGCCGCGGCCAGCAGCGCCCGCGCCAGCCAGTACCGCCCGAACCGGGTTTCGAAAACGGCTGCCGCGGCGCCGACCCCGGAATACGTCTCGAGCAGCAGCGCAAGGCTGAGCCCCGCCGCCACGACGCACGCCGCCGCACCGAGCGCTGCCGCCTGCCCGAGCCGCCGCCGGGTGGAAACCGGCGCCTCGGGCCATAGCAGCGTCACCAGCCCGGCCCCGGCGGTCAGCATCAGCCCGAGCAGCGCCAGCAGCCGCGTCGCGGTCCCGTCCGGCCGCCCGAGCCGGTCCGCCCCCGACCCGACCGCGCCGACCGTGTTCACCGCGTCCGGCACCGTCCCGTCCGGGTTCAGCACCGTGAACGGGTACGAGCCGGTCAGCGCGTGTCCATCGACCAGCGACACGTTGTTCCAGATGACGTTGTAGATGCCGGGCTCGAGCGCCGGCAGCTTTGCCCGCATCCGCCCCTGCGTCACGACCGGCGCCCCGATAGCGATCTCACGCCCCGCCCCGTCGAGCAGACGGATGGCGCTCGCGCGCGGGTCGATTGGCTCCGTGAAGTCGAGGATCACCTCCGCCGGGGCCTGCCGCAGAAACGCGTTCGCCGCCGGCTCGGAAGCCACCAGCGCCGCGTGCGCCCGCCCGTCGCGGACCGGCACCGCGAGCGCCAGCACCGTGACGGCAGCCAGCAACGCCAGCAGTGCCCGCTTCATTCCCCCCGCCTGCTGAACACCACGCCCGCGCCGACCCCGACAATCAGCATCGTCGCGCCGACGGCCGCCGCGAGGACCCAGCCGGTCCCGCTCGCCTCACCCCGCGGCACCGCCGCGGCGGGCGGCGCCTGCGTCGGACCTCCGCCGAGCAGGCTCTCCTGCAGCACTTCGCGGCCCGGGTTCGGCGCCGCCGCCGGGTCGTACCGGAACCGCAGCTCGCCGCTGGCCGTATCCCCATCCTCCGCGCTGAGGGTCGTCCATCGAACGACATAATCGCCGGGAGCAAGACCGGCCGGCAGCGCCACCGAAAGCCGCCGCCGGTCGTTCGGGTCGATGACGGCCGGCTCACGCGTCACCTCGTTCCCGGCGGCATCGAAGACCTTGATGTCGTTCGCGCCCGCCTGCCGCGCCATCTCCTGCGTCATCACGAGGACCACGTCCGTCGGCGGCTCGTTCAGCACCGCGCCGTCGCCCGGCCGCGCCCGGCTCGGTTCCGCATGGGCGAAGGCCGCCGTCGCCCACACGAGCCCGAGAAGCCCCGCGAAGAGCGCCGCCGCCAGTCTCATGCAGCCCAGTCTAGGCCCTCCGCCCCGGCGGACAAGGCGGGGTGCCCCGGGCGGTGGCGGCCTTTCCCGAACGCGAACCGGCCCGGCGCGCTCGCCGGGCCGGCACTGAGGGAGGAACCTCCTCGAATCAGCCGCGCGGCAGCCCCAGCCCCCGCGTCGCGATGATGTTCCGCTGAATCTCGCTCGTCCCGCCCGCGATCGTCGACGACACCGTCTGCAGGTAGCTCCCCGGCGCGCGCCCCTTCATCGGCGCATCCCGGCCGGTCAGCAGCGCCGACGTGCCGAGCGCCTTCATCGCCGTCCGCGCGATGCGCTGGCTCAGCTCGGTGTTGAACAGCTTTGCAATCGACGCCTCGTGGTTCGGCACCCGGCCGGCGGCCTGGATGCTGATGACGCGGTAGCTCAGCATCTTCGCCGTCGCTGCCTCGATCCACCGGTCCGCGAACTCCGAGGCGAACGCCGCGCTCGCGCTCGCCGTCTCCGGCTTCCCGCGGTGCTCCTTCCAGTACCGCAGGTAGTACTCCAGCGTCTGCCGCTGGCCCACCGCGTTCCCGATCGACGAACGCTCGAAGTCCAGCGTCGTCGTGCCGATGTACCAGCCCCGGTTGATCTCGCCGACCACGTTCCGCGCCGGCACCCGCACGTCTTCGAAGAACACCTCGTTGAACTGGTGCCCGCCCGCCATGTTGATGAGCGGCCGCACCGTGATGCCCGGGCTCTTCATGTCGACCAGGAAGTAGGTGATGCCGCGGTGCTTCGGCGCGTCCGGGTCCGTCCGCGCCAGCATGAACATCCAGTCGGCGTTGTGTGCGCCGGAGGTCCAGATCTTCTGCCCGTTGATGACGAAGTCATCGCCGTCGCGCACGGCGCGGGTCTGCAGGCTCGCGAGGTCCGAACCCGAGCCCGGCTCGCTGTACCCCTGGCACCACTGCACCTCGCCCCGGAGGATCGCCCCGAGGTGCTCCCGCTTCTGGTCGTCGTTCCCGTGGATGATGAGCGTCGGCCCGATCATCGAGACGCCCATCCCGCCGACCTGCGGCGCCCGCGCCTCGGCGAACTCCTCGTTCATGATGAACTGCTCCATCACGCCGAGGCCCGCGCCGCCGTACTCCTTCGGCCAGGCCGGCGCGATCCAGCCCTTCTTCGCCAGCTTGTCCCGCCACTCCCGGAGCGCGCCGCCCCGCTCCCGCGCCAGCTCCATCGGGTTGATGTCGGGGTCGACGCGCGGCCGCTCCTTCTCGAGGAACTCGCGCACTTCGGCCCGCCACGCCGCCTGTTCAGGCGTATCCCGGAAATCCATCGCCTTCTCCTGCCGTGTCGTTAGGGGCTTTGCGGCACTGTAGCGAACCGCAACCCTGACGTAAAGGGAAAGGTCGCGCCGTTCCCCGTTTCCGTGCAGGGCCGTTCCGCTCCGCGTAGACTTCGCCCCGCACGCCCACTCCCAATCCCGAGAAAGGACAGCACCCATGAAGGTCGGTTCAGGCTTCGGCGGCACCTGGCTCACCGCCGTCCCCGAGCAGGCGCGCCGCGCCGAAGAACTCGGCTACGACTTCGCCAGCACGCCCGAAACCCAGCACGATTCCATCCTCGCCGCCACCCTCGCGGCCTACAGCACCGAAAAGCTCGAAGTCCAGACGAGCGTGACCATCGCCTTCCCCCGAAGCCCCACCGTCCTCGCCATGGAAGCCTGGGACATCCAGCACATGAGCAAAGGCCGCTTCGTCCTCGGCCTCGGCTCGCAGGTGAAGGGCCACAACCAGCACCGCTTCAGCGTCGACTGGCCCGGCGCCCCCGCCACGCGCATGAAGGAGTACATCAAGATGCTCCATGCCGTCTGGGATTCCTTCCAGGACGGCAAGAAGCCCGAGTTCATCGGCAAGTTCTACCACTTCACCCTCATGACCCCGAACTTCAATCCGGGGCCCATCCCCTACCCGCGCCCGAAAGTCGGCCTCGCCTGTGTCGGCGATGCCATGGCCCGCGTCGCCGGCGAAGTCGCCGACGTCGTCATGCCCCACGGCTTCATGACCGACAAGTACATGCGCGACGTCGTCCTCCCCAACGTCGCTATCGGTCTCAAGCGCTCCGGCCGCACCTGGCAGGACATCGAAATCGCCGGCGGCGGCTTCACCGTGTTCGGCGAAACCGAGTCCGAAATCGAGCAGGGCCTCGAACGCCTCCGCCAGCCTATCTCGTTCTACGGCTCCACCCGCTCCTACCACGAAGTCTTCGAAGTCCACGGCCTCAAGAGCCTCGGCATGCAGCTCCACGAGCTCTCGCTCCAGGGCAAGTGGGACGAGATGCAGCGGGTCATCCCCGAAGACGTCCTCCGCGTCTTCGCTCAGACGTCCACGTACGACAAGCTGCCTGAGTTCGTCGCGAACCACCGCGAATACGCCTCCCGCATCAGCCTGGCCCTGCCCGCCTCGACCCCTGAGCAGCGCGAGCGCGCGAAGTACATCATCGAGCAGGTCCGCAAGGTCCAGGTTCCCCGGGTGCCGCGCGGCCTCGAAGACCTCTCCGCCGTCCCGGACCGCCCAAAGGCCACCGCCTGACGGGGTTCGCCCGCGCTGCCGCGCCGCCCGTGCGAGAATCCGGCCATGACCGGCACCGCTCTCGCGCGCGGCGGCGCACTCACGATTGGCGCTGCGGGAGTCGCGTTCGTCGCAGCGGCCGGGTGGCAGCGCGCCGGCGAATTCGCCCTGCTCGAGCGCCCGTGGGACGCCTCAGCGCTGACGTGGGCGGCGCTCGTCGGCCTTGCCGGCTGCGGCGCCGGGCTCCGCTCCTCGCTCGGCGCCGCCCTGCTTTTCCTCGCCGCCGCCTGGTCGGTCGCCGTTGTCGCCAGCCTCGGCACGGTCGAACCGGCCGGCATCGCCGGGGCCGCATTCCTCGCCGCCGCCGGGCTCGCGCTGGCTGCGCCGGAATTCCGGAACCGGCCCCGAACGGCGCTGGCAGCATTCGCCTCGCTCGCAGCGGTCGCCGCGGCCGCGACGTTCGCCGGCGTCCGCGTCCACGACGTCTACCTTGGCCCCACCCACCCGGCCTCGCCGCTGCGCGCCGCCCCCGTCGACCTCGTTGAATGGGCGTGGGCCGGCGGCGTTACCTCAACATCGTTCGCGGTCACGGCGCAGCTGGCCGACACTCAGCCTGCCGATGACCTCACCCTCGTCGTTCGCAGCGAGCCCTCTGGCGAGGAAGTCGGCCGCTTCCCGCCGGCTTCCCTCAGCCCCGCCGGCGTGGCCCGCTTCGATGTCGCCGGCCTCCAGCCCGCGACACGCTACCGCTGGGCCGTCGCTGCCGGCGGCCGCGAAGACCGCTCCCGCAGCGGCTCGCTGACCACCCTCCCCGCCGGGCGGGCCTCGTTCACCCTCGCTTTCGGGTCCTGCGCGAGCACCGGCTCGAACGGCCAGGTGTTCGATCGCATCCGCGAAGCCGCCCCGCTCCTCTTCATCCACACCGGCGACTTCCACTACGAGGACATCGACGACGACGCCCCGGGCGCCATCCGCGCCGCTTTCGCCCGCTCACTCCGTGCCCCCGCCCAGCAGGCGCTCTGGCTCGACGTGCCCATCCTCTACACCTGGGACGACCACGATTACGGCGGCGACGACAGTGACCGCACCACCCGCTCCCGCGCCGCCGCGCGCGCCGTCTACCGCGAAATCGTCCCCCACTATTCGCTCCCGCTCGATGGTCCCATCGCCCAGGCGGTCACCGTCGGCCGCGTGCGCGTCATCGTCACCGACAGCCGCTCCGAGCGCGACCCCTCGCGCTGGCAGGATGGCCCCGGGAAGTCTATGCTCGGCGAAGCCCAGCTCGCGTGGCTGTTCGAGGAGCTGCTCCGCGCCCGCGGCGAGGCGGCGCTCATCATCTGGGTCAACAGCGTCCCGTGGATTTCGAGCGAAACCGGCAGCGACAGCTGGGCGGCCTACGCCGATGAGCGCCGCCGCATCGCCGACTTCCTCGTCGAGCACCGCATCGACAACCTCGTCATGCTCAGCGGCGACGCCCACATGCTCGCCGCCGACGACGGCTCCAACAACCGCTTCGCGTCGGACGGGAGCGGCCCCGGCTTCCCGGTCTACCACGCCGCCGCGCTCGACCGCCGCGGTTCGGTGAAGGGCGGCCCCTACAGCGAAGGCGTTCACCCCGGGGGCGGCCACTTCGGCCTCCTCACGGTCGACGACCTCGGGCCCGAAATCCGCGTCACCTTCAGCGGCCGCGACTGGCGCGGCGCCGAACTCCTCCGGCACGAACGGGTCTTCACCGTTGCCCAGCGGTAGCCACTTGCGCCGGGCGCCGGTACGCTCCCGCGCATGGCCCGCAACGTCCGCGTCGTCAACACGCGAACCGGCAACGTGGTGGCCGACCGTGTCGCCGTCGCCGATTCGTTCTGGAGCCGGTTTCGCGGGCTGATGCTCCGCCGGCCGCTGGAGCCCGGCGAGGGCCTCCTGATCGAGCCCTGCTCCTCCATCCATATGCTCTTCATGCGCTTCGCCATCGATGCTGTCTTCATCGACGGCGACGGCCGCGTCCTCCGGGTCGCGCGCCGCGTGCGCCCGTGGGTCGGGCTGGCCGCGGCCCGCGGCGCCCGTGCCGTCATCGAACTCCCGGCCGGCGGCGCCGAGGGGCTCGCCGGCGGCGACCTCCTCCGGTTCGAACCCGCCTAGCCGCTCTCGCAGCCGACCCCGTCGCGGTCCCGGTCGAAGCCGTGCGGGTCAGCCCCGACCACGCGGAACCTCCGGAACGGGATGTCCCCGCAGTCGAGGTCCGGCGGATACGGCGGGATGCACACGTCCGGGTACGAAGGGTCGCAGTTCGCCCGCCGCGTCGCCGTCGGCGTCGGCAGCGCGGGCCGCGGGGTCGGGGTTGGCGGTGTCGTGGGCGTCGCCGTTGGCGTTGGGGTGGCGCGCGGGCTCGGTGTTGGCGTGGGCGAGGCCGTTGGTATCCGGGTCGGCGTCGGCGTTGCACTGGGGGTCGCGGTCGGCGTTGCCGTCGGCGTCGGGCTCGGTGACGGCGACGCGGCTTCCCGCGCGCTCGCTGTCGACGTCAGGGTGTCGCCCGTCAGCCCGAGCGGCATGCCTGCCGTCGTCACGTCCGCGGAGTCGCCACCACAGGCTGCGGCCAGTCCCGCGCTGGCCGCAGCCGCTGCCCACAGCAGAAATCCCCTCACGTCATGCATCGTACGCCGCATGTCAAGAGCGGATACCTGTCGGAAGCAACGCCCGGCCAAACGACGGGGGAGGCGCTCAGCGCCTCCCCCGCGATGCGAGCCGACCCTGCCGGACCGGCTACTGCTGGACCGGCGTGTCCTTCGAGTTCCCCCACTCGGCCCAGGAGCCGTCGTACACCTTGTTCCCCTTGCCGAGCCCCACCAGCCGGAGCGTGAAGAGCGAATGCGCCGCCCGCACGCCCGTCTGGCAGTAGGTGATGACCTCGGTGTCCTTCGTGATGCCCGCCTTCGCGAACTGCGCGCGCAGCTGGTCGGCCGGCTTCCACACCTTCGGATCGCTGTCGGTCAGCGACGCCTGCCAGTCGAGGTTCACCGAGTTCGGCACGTGGCCGCCCCGCGCGGCGCGCACGTCCGCGCCCGTGTACTCCGCCTGCGACCGCACGTCGAGGATGACCACGTTCGGGTTCGGGCTCGTCGCCTTTTCTTTCACATAGTCGAGCGCGCAAATGACGTCCGGGTTCGGCTTTGCCACGAAGGTCGCCTTCGTCGGCGTCGGCGCCTCCTTCGAGACCGCCTTGCCCTCCTTCTCCCACTTCGCCCAGCCGCCGTTCAGCACCCGGGCCTTGTTGTGCCCGTAGTAGTCGAGCACCCACCAGAGCCGCGTCGCCCACAGGCCGGTCCCGTCGTCGTAGATGACGACTTCCTTCGAATTGTCGATGCCGAGCGCGCCGACCTTCTCGGCGAACAGGCTCTCGCGGATGACGTACAGCTTCTCGTCCGGGTCCTTCAGCGCCGCCTGGTCGTACCAGACCGCCCCCGGGATGTGGCCGGCGTCGTACGCTTCCTTCTTCCGGATATCCACGACCACCAGCGAGGCGTTGCCGAGCTGCCCCGCGAGCCAGTCCGTCTCGGCGAGCAGGTTCGGCTCCGCGTAGCCCGCGGGCTCCGTGCTCCCGCCGTCTGCTGGCGCCGTGCCCGAATCGTCATCATCGCCGCCGCAGGCCGCCGCCAGCGGGAGCGCCAGCAGCACTGCCAGCGCGAGCCCCAGCCACGGCAGCCGAAGTCGCATCAGTCGTTCCATCGTCGAACCTCCCGGTTAGCCCTTCGAAAGTTCCGCGGCGCGGCGCGAGATCTCCGCCAGCGCCTGCTTCTGGTCGAGCTTGCCCTCCGCGGGCTCGAGGCGAATCCGCCACGTCCCGCGCCCGGCCGGCTCGATGGTCGAGCGGTAATTCAGCTTCGCCCCCTCCCACGGCACCGTCGAAAGCGCCGGCGCGTGGTCGGTCAGCACCTCGAGACATTCGCCCGCCGGCAGCTTCCCGAGCGCCTCCCGCGCCTTCATCGCCGGGTAGGGGCACATCTCACCGCGGACGTCGAGTTCCATCGTTCCCTCCTTCGCTCATCGATTACGGCAGCCGCCGGATCAGCGCCACGCCGATCCAGGCTCCGCCGAAGAGCGCGATGCCATAGACCCACCCCGCCAGCGCCAGCGAGGGGATCGACGAGAAGAACGCGCCGATCGTGCAGCCGATGGCGATGACCGACGCGTAACCCATCAGCAGCCCGCCGGCGCCAGCCTGCACGTACCGGCTCCACTGCCGCGGGCGGCGAATCCGGAACTCGCCCGACAGCATCGAGGCCGTGAACGCCCCGGCCACCAGCCCCAGCATCGTCGCGGTCCGGACCGTGAACCACTTCTCCGCGCCCCCGGGCGTGCAGCCTGCGAGCAGCTCGCTCCCCTTCAGCGGCAGCGAGCTCGCGTTGAACCACCCGAGCACGTTGTCCGCCCAGAGCGAAATCCCTCCCGTCACGCCCAGCGGCACCTGCAGCCCGAGCGCGAACACCGAGACGACCGCGAGCGCGATGGCGCCCGTCGCGTAGCTCCAGCCGTGCCCGCCCCAGACCTTCTCCCAGCCCTGCCGAAGCTGGTCGCGCCAGCCGAAGGCCGGCTCCGGCGGCGGCGCCGGGAACTCCGGCATCTTCGGCGTTCGCGATTCCCACCACAGCACCGCGATGTAGAGCGCGGCGAGGCCCGCGAGGGTCAGCGCCAGCGCCGCCGGGTAGCCGCCCAGCTCCGCCGGCAGCCAGACCGCCGTCCGCTCGCGGATGTCGTTGTCGTACCACCACGTCCACTGGCGGTTCGCGACGATGGTGCCGGCCACGATGCCCGCCATCGCGACCCATGAGGCCACGTACCCCTCACCCATTCGCCACAGCGAGCCCGAGACGCACCCGCCCGCGAGGACCATCCCGACGCCGAACAGCACGCCGCCGACCACCGTCGCGATGCCGACCGGCTGGATATGCGGCCCGGCCGGTGCGATGCCGAAACCCGGGTTGGGCGCCAGCCGCGCCTCGAGCAGCACGAAGCCGACGGCCGCCACCGCGAGCCCGATCAGGATCGCCCGGAACAGGCGCCCGTCGCCCAGCAAGATCAGGTCGCGAAACGCCCCGGCGAAGCACAGCCGGCTCCGCTGGAGGATGACCCCGAACGCCACGCCGATGAGCCAGAACGCCCCGATGGCGAATCCGCGCTGGTCGAGCAGCAGCCACACGGCCACGATGGCGGTGCCGAGCGCGAGCGGCTTCACGGGGGCGCGTTCTCGCAGCGAGGGAGCGGGAGCAGCAGGTTCAGCGACGGCCATGGCCGCTACACTAACAAAGTTGACCAACTCGGTCAACTAATGACGGCGCGGCGTACCTGGCACTGGCGGGGCTGGCCGGCCGGCCAGGCGGCGATTCAGGGCGCTCCGGTTGCCTCGCGCCGGCGGTTTCGGGTCCGCATCCTCCTGTCGGCGGGCTCCTTCCGCTCCTGCGCCGCCCGCAAACCAGAGACCGTCTCCGGCTTCGAAGGCCGGGAACGCGTGTTCCCCGTCGCGCCGAAGCGCATCCTCCAACCTCGTCGGGCCGTGGTGCTCCCGGTCGCGTGCCGGGCGATGGGCCGGTGAGGCGGAGTCAGGCCGGGGAAATGGAGGCGGTTCGTCGTGGTAGCAGGGGGGAGGCTCGAACTCCCGACCTCACGATTATGAGTCGTGCGCTCTGACCGGCTGAGCTACCCTGCCCCGTCTCTCCCTCAATCTACCACGCCACTCCCCAACGCGGCAGCGGCGCCAGGCGGCATCCCCTTGGCCGTCGGGTGGGAACCGAGACCCGCTGGTGGGAACCCGTCCTGGAATTGGGAGCGCTGGCGGCCCTGCCACGGGCTGCTGCGACCATTGGCGCGGCGGTGCCTGCTTTTCGGCGCGCAATGGGGTTGATACACTCCGTGGCCAAGGAGAAACCTCGAATTCGAGGATCAAAGGTAACCAAAAGGTAAGGCGCATTTCCTAGACGAGAATGAACTTTCGAGGGTCGTCACGTGGCTCGCCCTTCCATTCCGCTCCCCTCCGACTTGGCGGTCATCGACCTCGAGACTACCGGCTTCGATGCCGACGGACGAGACAGGGTTGTCGAAGTTGCAGTCATCCTGGTCAACAGAGAAGGGATGATCGAAGCCACGTTCGAGACGCTCGTAGACCCGCTTCGAGACCCCGGTCCCAGCCACATTCATGGTATCTCGGCCCAGCATCTCCGGCATGCTCCGGAGTTCGGTGATATCGCTGGCTACCTAGTCGATCTTTTCCAGGGGCGGGTAGTCGTCAGTCACAACCTCGCATTCGACGGAAGGTTCATCGAGGCTGAGTTCAGGCGGATCGGTGTGCGAATCCCCTCGTTTGCCGGGCTCTGTACGATGAGGTACGCAAGGCGCCTGGTGGATCCGCCGAACTTGCGGCTCGCTACGGTTTGTAAAGAATGCGGCATAGCATACACCAGGCATCACACGGCCCTCGGCGACGCCGTCGCCGTCGCACAGCTCACGGGCGTGCTCTGGCGAGCCTGCCCTGACGTGAGGGTCATGCGAGAAGCCATGACGAACGCCACAGCCCGCCATGTCAAATGGCCGTCCATTCCGACACGGGCATCACCGGTGCCAAGGCGCGAAGCCAGACCGCCAGTTCGCCCTGTCCTTGCGGAATTGCTCGATGCTCTGCCCGCCGCACCGGGGCTCAACCCAGGACGTTCCGCTGAATACCTGGAACTGCTGTCTCGGGTACTCGAAGACCGGCAGGTCACCGATGAAGAGATCGACGCGCTTCAGGGCGCTGCGCTCGAATTCGGATTGGACCGCGGCACCCTCTCCCATCTGCATCGGCGCTACCTCGTTGGCCTCGCCAGGGCAGCCTGGGCCGATGGGCGGCTCACCAGGCCAGAACGTGACGATCTCGTGCAGGTCGCCACGATTTTGGCTGTCCCGGTTGCGGAACTCGAACCCCTTCTCAAAAAGAGAGCCGGTTCAGATTCGGAATCTCTTGCTTTGGAACCAATGACCCTCGTCGAAGACCTCCGCGGAAAAACGGTCTGCTTCACCGGACAGTCGATGTTGACCTATCGAGGGCAGCCATTGTCGCGCGACTTGGCCGAATCGCTCGCGGCTGCTGCAGGCCTGGTGGTGAAGAGCTCCGTCAGCCGAAAACTCGACCTGCTCGTCTGCGCCGACCCGGAGTCCGCATCGACGAAGCTCAGGAGAGCCCGCGAGCTCGGAGTTCGCGTCATGGCTGAAATAGAGTTCTGGCGGCGGATTGGTCTGCCCATCGAGTAGATCCCCCTTCGCCGTCCACCCGCTCCGTTCGCCAGCGCACGCCCCACGGGCCGAAATCCACCACCGCGCACAGCCCCGCCCGCTTGTTCGCATCGCTCAGCGGCATCGGCGCGCCCGAATACACCGCCGTCACCCCGCCCCGGCTCACGTCCGCGTGCGGCTCCCAGTGCCCGAGCGCCACGTAATCCCACGCCCCACGCGCCGCCGCAATCTCCCGCTCATGAATCGGCAGCGACCGGTAGGTCTCCCCGCCTTCGGGCACGAAATGCCCGTGCGCCAGCGCGATGTGCCAGCGGCCGTCCTGCCGGCCCGGCAGCCCCTCCAGCGGCCGGAAATGCCAGTCGCTGTCCAGGTACGCCCGGCCCCAGAGCACCAGGTCCAGCCCCTCGGGCTCGATCAGTTCGCCCCGGTGCTCCCGCACGATCGTCAGCCGCCGCGCGATCGCCTCCATGTCGTTCCGCCAGTAGATGCTGCCCGGGTCCATCGGATCGTGGTTTCCGGGGATGAGGAACGCCTGCCCTTCGAACCGCGCAATCTGCGCCGCGGCCCACTCCACCGTCTCCGCCGGCACCCGGTCGTTGTCGAAGATGTCCCCGGCCAGGATCAGCGCGTCGGCGCCTTCCCGGTTCGCGAGGTCGATCACCCGGCAGAACGCCGCTTCCATCCTCCGGCGCCGCTCCACCCACGCCGGGCTGTCGTTCCCGGCGTAGGCTCCGAGATGCACATCCGACGTATGCACCACCCGCAGCGGCCGCGGCTCACGCACCGAGCGCCTCCCGCATGCCGGCCAGCTGCCGGGCGTGGTCTTTCGCGTGCAGCCGCAGGAAGAGGAACCACTCCCGCCAGTTCAGCGGCCCGAAGAACGGGTGCTCCCAGCGCAGCTCGAGGAACGCCGACGGGTCCGCCGCCCGCACGTGCTCGTACAGCGAGGCGATGCCCTCGTCGTGCGCCGCCAGCATCCCGTCGCGGTCGCCCGGCAGTTCGACCGGCCCATCCGCCGGGAGCTCCCCCGTGAGCGCCGCATGCAGCACCGCCCGCGCGACCCGCAGGTTCCACTCCACCACGTGGCCGAGGCAGTCCGCCGGGCACCACTCGTCGCCCGGCGGGTGCTCGCCGTACCGCTCGGCCGGGATCGCCAGCGCCGCTGTGCGCAGCTCCTGGACCCCTTCTTCGACCCTGCCGATGAGCTCCTCGATTCCCTTTCCGGCCGCCTGTTCGACCAGGTACTGCCGAATGCGCTCCCGTTCCGAAGCCGGCATCGTCATGGCTGCGCCTCCTGCCCGGCATGGCGCCGGTAGAACGTTACCCGCGAAAATCCCGCCCCCCGGACGGCAGCAGCCCGGACGCCCGGCGGCACCGGCCACCGGTGCCACGGGTGCTCGACGGTCACGATGCTGCCGCCCGGCCGCGCCGCCCGGGCCGCCGCCGCAAACGCCGGCCCTCGCTCGTCGCCCGGCAAGTGCCCGACATAATGCGCTTCGATCACGGCATCGAATACGCCGGCGACCTGCTCCAGCCGACGCGCGTCGCCGTGCACCACCGCCGCGTTCCCGCGCCGCGCGCGCGTCCCGGCCACGAAGTACGGCGAGAGCTCCACGGCCCGGAACTCCACGCCGGGCAGCCGCTCGCTCAGCCGCGCCAGCAGCCGCCCCGGTCCAGGCGCCAGTTCGAGCACCCGGCGAGCCCCCGTCCGCTCCAGCCACCGCGCGATGAGCCGCGCGACGCGTCCTTCGCTCCCCGCCCAGTACACCGGCCGAATCACCCGGTCGTACAGCGTCGCGCTCCGCTCCGAAAGGTACCCCTCCGGCAGGAAGTGCCATCGCTTGAAGTACCAGTCGGGATAGCTCACGCCTTCCGCTGCCGCAGGGTGCCGCAGCGCCTCGTCCCGCAGCCGTTCCGCCTGGTCCGCCGGCATCGTCTGCAGCCACATCGCGCGCATTCTCGGCCCCGCCGTGGGTTTTGTCACGCAACCCGATCCGCCCCGTAGAATGCCCCGGCATCACCCCGGAGGTTCGAAGCATGATCACCATTGTCGCCAGGCTCCAGGCCCAGCCCGGCAAGGAGGCCGAGCTCCGCGCCGCCCTCACCGAAATGGTCGCCGCCGTCAAAGCCAACGAGGCCGGGGCCGTGCCCGCCTACTCCCTCCACGTCGCCGACAACGACCCCACTACCTTCCTCTTTTACGAGAACTACCGCGACGCCGCCGCCTTCGAGGCCCACGGCAAGACCGACCACATGCGCGCGCTCGGTGCGAAGCTCGCCGGCCTCCTCGCCGGCCGCCCGGTCATCGAGCGCTACATGAAAATCGCCGGCGTCGACTGAACCGCGGCTTTCCGCCGCCGATTGCCTCTTAGGCCCGGCACGGCGAACGTTCCCCCGTGGATCTCGTTCGGGCCGTCATCCTGGGGATCGTGCAGGGCGTCGCCGAGTTCCTGCCGATCTCCAGCTCGGGCCACCTCATCCTCGTCCCCGCTCTCTTCGGCTGGGAAGACCAGGGCCTCGCCTTCGACGTCGGGCTCCACGGCGGGACGCTGCTCGCGCTGCTCGCCTACTTCTGGCGCGACTGGTACGTGATGTTCCGCACCGGGCTGGCAGACCTCGCCCGGCACGGCGCCCGCGTCTCTGCGTGGCGCACCGACACCCGCCTCCTCTGGCTCCTCGCCATCGGCTCCGTCCCTGCCGCCGTCGCCGGCCTGCTGCTCGATGACTGGATCGAATCCCACGTCCGCCAGCCCTGGCTGGTCGCCATCATGCTCGCCCTCATGGGCACCGTCATGCTCGCCGCCGACAGCCTCGCGCCGAAGCGCCGCCCGATGGCCTCCGTCGGCATCCTCGATGCCGTCGTCATCGGCGTCGGCCAGGCGTTCGCGCTCATCCCCGGCGTCTCCCGTTCCGGCGCGACCGTGACCGTCGCGCTCGCCCGCGGCCTCCGCCGCGAAGACGCTGTCCGCTTCGCGTTCCTCCTCGGCACGCCGGCCTTCGTGGGCGCGCTCCTCCTCAAGTCGGCCGACCTGGCTGCGCTCGCCGGCCCAGAAGCCCGCCAGATGGCCGTCGGCTTCGTGACGTCGGCCGTCGTCGGCTTCGCCGCCATCCACTTCCTCCTCCGCTGGGTGCGCACCCGTTCGCTGCTCGTGTTCGTGCTCTACCGCTACGCCGTGGCCATCGTCACGCTCGCCACCGGGGCCTACCGCATCGCCGGCTGAGCGGCCCCCAACCGCGCTCCCCCGTATCATGGCCCGCACCACACCACCCCCGGAGGTTCCCATGGTCCTCGAACGTCTCCGGCTCGATGGCCCCCCGCGCCGGGTCGTCATCGTCACCGGCGGCGGCCGCGGCCTCGGCAAAGCGATGGCGATCGCCCTCGCCGAAGCCGGCGCCGACATTTGCATCGCCAGCCGCACCCGCGCCCAGCTCGAAGAAGCCGCCGCCGAAATCCGCGCCGCCAGCGGCCGCGACCCCCTCATCGTCCCCACCGACGTCCGCGTCCGCGAGCAGTGCGACGCCCTCATCGAACGCACCGTCGAACACTTCGGCCGCCTCGACGTCATGCTCAACAACGCCGGCATCGGCGACCGCCGCGGCGCCGGCAACCGCATCCAGGACCTCGAGGATGACGACTGGCGCGACACCATCGAGGTCAACCTCTACAGCACCTTCTACTGCTCCCGCGCCGCCGCCCGGCAGCTCCTGAAGCAGGGCACCGGCGGCGTCATCGTCAACGTCGCCAGCGGCACGGCACTCCGCTCGTCGCCCCAGTCGCTCGCCTACGCCGCCGCCAAGGCCGGCGTCATCTCCCTCACCAAGAGCATGGCCGCCCAGCTCATCGGCGAAAACATCCGCGTCAACTGCATCATCCCCGGCTTCGTCGCCCAGCAGCCGCCCCGCTCCGATGAGGAGGCCGCGATGCGCGCCCAGCGTGGCCGCTTCATCACCGTCCGCCGCCTCGGCGAGGCCTGGGAGCTCGGCCCGCTCGCCGTCTTCCTCTGCTCCGATGCCTCCAGCTACATCACCGGCGAATCGTTCGTCATCGATGGCGGCGGCCTCGCCGGCGGCGTTGCCCCGACCGGCTGGGTCGTCACCGAACCCGCGGAGGTGCGCCATGGCTGAGTGGAACCGGAAACCGGGCTTCGACCTCTCCGGCAAGAAGGCGCTCGTCGTCGGCTGCGCCAACCCCGCCGGGCGCGCCCTCGCCCTCGCCCTCGCTGAGGCCGGCGCCGACGTCGCCATCGCCTCCGCCACCACCGACGGCGACGAGATGCTCGAGGCGAAGCGCATCGCGAAGGAGGTCGCCGCTCTCGGCCGCCGGTCCTTCTCGCAGGGGTGGGATGTCACCCTCCCCACCAACGTTCAGGTCAGCCTCAAGCAGCTCGGCAAGGAGTTCGGCCGGCCGACCATCCTCGTCTACAACGCCGACCTCCCCCTCGCGAAGCCGTTCGAAAAGGTGACCGACACCGAATTCGCGCGCCTCCAGGCCGTCAACCAGAACGGCGCGTTCTACACCGCGCGCAGCTTCGTCCGCGAATTCCCCGAAGGCGAAGGCCCGGGCCGCCTCATCTTCGTGACCTCCATCTTCGCCGAGCGCGGCGTCGAAGGCCTCGCTGCCTACACCGCCGTCAAGTCGGGCGTCATCGGGCTTTCGACGGCTCTCAGCCAGGAGCTCGCCGCCCGCGGCTTCACCTCCAACTGCATCGCGACCGGCTGGATGGACTGGACGCCCGGCCGAGGCCCCGACGATATCGGCGCCAACCTCCTCATGCGCTTCATCCCGATGCGCCGCTTCGGCCGCGCCGACGAACTCGCGGCGCTCGCTGTCCTCCTCGCCTCCGAGGCCGCCGGCTACATCTCCGGCCAGGTCTTCCACGTCGACGGCGGCGTCAGCCAGCACCTCTAAGGTTGCCGGCCAACGCACCGGCCGGGGGCGGCTGCCGCTACTCGCGGTGGCTGCCCTCGGCCTTCTGCCGCTCGAGCACCCGGCCCAGCGCCCGCCCCTTGTCCGGCGTCGGGTCCTTCACCAGCCCGTAGATCTCGCGGCCCTCGTGACCCTCCGGCAGGTACTCGGTGATCGGCAGCCCTTCCTCGGTGACGAACAGGAGGCAGTGGCAGTACTTGTAGATCTGCATCTCGTCGCACGCGCAGATCCACGTCCGCCGCTTCACCTCCTCCTCTTTCGGGAGGTAGAGCCCCTCCGGCCAGTTGCCGTTTTCATCCTTCGACGGATAGAAGTTGCAGGGGCAGAGCGGCCGCCCGTACTGGTCGAGATTCGCCGCCAGTCCGAGAATCACCCCTTCCGTGATATACCGGTCGGGGTGGAAGTGCGTCCCCGACTTCTCCGCGAACTTCTCCGCGTACGCCCACATCTTGTCGATCGAAGCCTGGCTCGGCTGTTCCAAGAGTCGCGACCTCCTCAGCTGCTGCCTCCGATTATCAGGCCCGCGCGCGAACCCCGCTCGCAGCGCGTACCATGCGCCCATGCCAGCCCTTCACCCCCTCTCCGGCGCCATCGCCGACGCCATGCGCGACGCCGCTCTCACGCTCGGCTGCCACCCCACCCTCGGGGAGGTCGCCGAGGTCTCCGGGTTCACCTGCATCGACGCCGGCCTCGGCGTCTCGTCCGCCAACGTCGCCATCCCCCGCGACATCCATGGTCCCGCGCTGCCCGCGCTCCGCGCCGCCGCCCAATGGTTCACCGCGAGCGGCCTCAACTTCCGCGTCGATATCCCCGGCGACGCCCCTTCCGACCTGATGGCCGCGGCGATGACCATCGGGCTCCGCTTCTGGGAGCGCCAGCCCGTCATGCTCCTCGATGCCGTCTGGCCGCAGCCGCTCCCCGGCGACCTCGAGATCCGCCCCGTCGAGTCCGACGAGGACGTCGAAGCCTTCGCCGCAGTCGACGCCTTCGAGCACGCAGGCGAACCGCTCCCCGCCGGCATCATCGCCGCTGCCCGGGACAACCCGCAGGTGTGGCTCCTCATCGGCATGCTCGAAGGGGAATGCGTCGCCCGCATCGCCGCCATGCTCCACGGCAGCCTCGCGACGCTCCACAGCCTCTACGTCCACCCGGCGGTCCGCCGCAGGGGCATCGGCACCGAAATGACGCTCGCCGCCCTCGCCGCTGCCGGGGCCGAAGGCGCGGACGCCGCCGCCCTCGCCTCGACCGTGGCCGCCGCGCCGCTCTACGAACGGCTCGGCTTCCGCGCAATCCGCGACATCATCGTCATGGGCTGCGACGCCCCGCTCCCCTGACGCCCCGGGTCAGATCGTCAGCCCGCCTAGCCCCTGCACGCCGCGCACGTACTCGATCTCTCCCACGTGCCGGTAGCCGTGGCTCAGGCACACCCCGTAAATCCCGTCCCAGAGCGACATCTCGCCCAGCGGCTTGATGGTCACCGTCCGCCGGTCGAACTCCTCCGGCGACATGCCCGCGAGGTACCGGTCCGTCGCCTCCCAGACTTTCTGCTGGTACTCGTGCCACTTCGCGACGTCGCTGACGCGGATGGCGTTCGCCTCCTCCTCCGTCATGCCCGTGCCCTGGCTCGTCCGCGGCAGGCCGAAATACTCGTGGTAATTCCCTTCCAGCCAGACCGTCGGCTTCTGCTGCGCCACCCAGTTGATGATGTTGTCCTCGGTCCGGACGTAGTGCCACAGGCTGAAGAACGCGCTCACGCCCCCTTCCTGCGGGCGGAAGTTCAGCTGCTCTGCCGTCATCCCTTCGACGGCCTTGTCCAGCAGGTCATGCATCGACTTGAGCGACGAGCGCAGGATGTCGTGAGCGGTCCGGGCCATGCTGCCTCCACGGTGCAGGGGTCTTGCGGCCCGATTCTACGCGAACCGCCGCTCCGCGCCCGCCCCGTCAGACCGCCACAGCGGTCCGCTTCGGCTCCTCGAGCGCATACCCCGCGCCCCACCGGTTGACGATGTACACCGGCCGGCTCGGGTCGTCCTCCAGCTTCTGCCGCAGGTACCGGATGTACAGCCGCAGGTAGTGCGTCTCCGCCGTGTACTGGTTGCCCCAGACCCGCGCAATGAGCGCTTTCGATGGCACCACCTCGCCCGCGTGTTCCGCCAGCGTCCAGAGCAGCCGGTACTCCGTCGGCGAAAGCGGCACCTCCTTGCCGTCCTTCCACACCGTCTGCGACGCCGGGTCGATTTCGATGGCGCCGACCCGCACCCGGCGGGGCGCCTCGGGCTCCGCCCGGCTCTCGTGGCCGTTCGCCATCCCGATGCGCCGCAGCAAGGCCCGCAGCCGCAGGTCGATTTCGTCCGTGCTGCACTGCGGCCGGCAGTAGTCGTCGGCTCCCGCCTCGAAGCAGCGCAGCATCTCCGCCATCGTCCCGCTGCACCCGACCGCCACGATCGGCGCGTCCGTCGCGCCGCGCAGCTTCGCGACCGCGTCCGCCGGGAAGCCGACCTCCCGCCCGAGGTCCACCACCGCAGCGTCCGGTTCGTGCCGCTCCATCGCTGCGACGGCGCTGCCGACGTCGCCGAAGGCCGCCACGCGGTAGCCGATCGCTTCGAGCCCCCGTGCGCGGTCGTAGGCGCGGTCCAGTCCCTGCGAGACGACCATCACGCGCAGTCCCACCGGCGGCGGCAGCCCGGCAACCTCACGGGAACGCAGGCCCGGCATGGCAGCTCTCCCTCCCCATCGGTGCCTTCCCCGATGTTTCGACGCGCGGGGCCGGCCGAAAGTACCGGTATGCGCAGGCTCTCGATCCTCCCGGTGCTCCTCGGCGGCGCGACAGTCTGCTCGGCCCTGGCCCTCGCGGCGCTCCGCCTCGAAGCCCCGGCCGGGGCAGCACACCCCGCACCCCAAATGTCGGCAGCCGAAGCGCCGCTCAGCGCTCCTGATTCCCTGCCTGTCACCGAGGTGACACCCGCCGCCGAGCCGACGCCGTTCCCGACGGCGATCGCCGAAGCCCGCGCCACCTCGCCCGCAGAGCCGGCCGCGCCATCCCCCGCACCGCCGACCCCGGCCGCCCCCCCTGCGGCCGCCTCGCCCGAGCCCGTCGCCGCGCTGCCCGCCGCCGTCAGCCAGCCCGTCGAAGTCGTCCCGGTCGAAGACAAAGCCGTCGCCCTTCTCGCCGCGATGAACGCCGCGCGCGCAGCCGGCGGCCTCAAGCCGCTCACCTGGAGCCCGGCGCTCGCCGAGGTTGCGCTCGCTCGCGCCCGCGACCTCATCGCCAACGGCTACTTCGACCACTACGGTCCCGACGGCCGGAGCGCCTTCTCCGAACTCGCCGTCCGGGGCATCCGCTACGGCCTCGCCGGCGAAAACCTCGCCCGCAACAACTACGCCGAGGCCCGCACCGTCGAAGCGGCGTTCCAGGGCCTCATGGGCAGCGCCGGCCACCGCGCCAACATCCTCGAACCGCGCTTTGCGAACGTCGGGGTCGCCGCCGTCCGCTCCGGGCGCACCTGGCTCTACGTGACCGTCTTTACCGACTGACCGAAAGGAGTGGTTGGTGGGCGATGAGGGGCTCGAACCCCCGGCCTTCTCGGTGTAAGCGAGACGCTCTGACCAGCTGAGCTAATCGCCCGCCTCCGGGTTGCCGCCTCCAGTCTACCCGTCCGTCCCGGTTCCGGTCGCCTCCGCCAGCCGCTCGAACGCCGCCAGCGTCGCCGCCCGGTCGATGCCGAAGGCCCGCTGCTCCTCCAGCCAGCGCTCCAGCACCGCCGGCCGCCACTCCCCGACCCGGCGGTAGCCGCCGAGGTCCGGGAAGAGCCGCGCCGCCGCGCGCAAGTCCATCAGCGCCCGGTTCCGTCCCGCGATCGCCCGCGCTTCCCCGCTTGCCAGCGCTGCCTCGAGCTTCGCGTTCCGCCGTCCGAGCACCTCGGCGGCCGTCCCCGGCGCTTCGAAATAGGCGTCGAGCGGCGCCGCGGCGAGCAGCCGCGCGGCGGTCAGGGCCCCCATCCCGGGTATGCCCGGCAGGTCGTCCGAGCTGTCGCCGCTCGCGGCCCGGAAATCGAGGTACCGCTCCCGCGGGAACACCGCCGCCCGACCCTCCGCGTCGCGAGGCGCCGCATGGTCGGCGAACGTCATGGGGTCGACCACCGCCTTCTTCACCGGCGAGTAGATCGACACCCGCTCGTCGACCAGCTGGAGGAAGTCCCGATCGGTCGAGGCGATCCGCACCGGCCCGGTCTCCTGCAGCGCCCGTGCGGCGATGAGGTCGTCGGCCTCCGTGTTCACCCCGCGGAGGACCTCGATCGGCAGCCCCGCTGCCAGCTCCTCGAACGCCGAAATCGCGGCGAGGATGTGCGGCTCGTTCTCCGCGAATGAGGGGTCTGCCTCCCGTCCCGTCTGGTAGGCCGGGTAGATGCTCCGCCGCCGCACCGGCCGCCCTTCATCGAACGCGACCGCGAGCCCGGTCACCCGCGGCCGTTCGCCGTCGAACAGCCGCCCCTGCCCGCCCGGCCGCCCGTCAGGCGGTTCGCCCGCGCGGACGAGGATGCCGAAGACCGCCTGCGCCAGCCCGAGCAGCGCAGCCCGCTCTTTCCGCTCCGGCGTATCGGCGCACATCGGCCGCCGCAGGGCGTGGAAGCCTGCCCACGCCAGGTTGTTCCCATCGAGGACCAGCAGCACTCCCGGAGTATCGCACGACCCTGACCGGGGTGTTTTGTTCGTAACCAGCGCAAATACGGGAAAAACCGTGTTCCTGAGGCCTCAGTCTTAGTCTGCGCTCAGGGTCTTTACTGATCCCCGTCGGCGGGGCCGCCACCGAATCTTTGGGAAGATCTCGCCCGGGGGCATGACATGACCGCTCAACGCTTGACCGAACTCCTCGCGGTAACCGCCGCCGACCAGGCGCTCCGCCTCCGCTGGCTCCAGTTCACCGACCGCGATGCCGCCCTCATCCGCGAGGCCGCCAGCTTCCTCCGCCCCCGCGCTGACGAGATCGTGCGCAGGTTCTACGACCACTCCTTCGCCTTCCCGCAGTTCGTCGCCAAGGTCGAGGAGGCGAACTCCAGCCGCGCCCGCGTCGAAAGCACCCAGAAGGGCTACTTCCTCAAGCTCCTCGACGCCCGCTTCGACGACGAGTACTTCGAGCACCGCCTCCGCGTCGGCGCGACCCATGCCGTCCTCAACGTCGAGCCCCGCTGGAACGTCGGCAACTACGCCGTCTACGCCAGCCTCGTGTACGAAGAACTCGCGAGGAAGCTGAAGGGTCAGAAGCTCGCCGACACCTTCCTCGCCTTCCTGAAGGTGTTTGTGCTGGACGCAAGCCTTGCGGTCGAAACCTACATCAGCGAGGGCGTGCTCGCGCGCCTTGTCGATGCATGCAAGACGGTGGGAGGCGCCGCTGGCGCGATGCGCGACGGCACTGCACAAGTAGATGCGGCTGCCCGCGAGATTGCGAATGCCACTCAGGAGATCGCCCGCGGCGCCACCGAGCAGTCTGCCGCAATCTCTCAGCTCAATTCGTCGATGCGTTCGCTCGCAGAGGCCATTAGCGAGGTCGCGACTGGAGCAGCAAACCAGGCTACGGGTCTCAAGGATGCCGCCGAAGGCGCCGCTGGCGTTCGCGAATCGCTTGCACGGGTTGCAGAATCTGCGAAAGCCGCCGCTGAAAAAGGGCAGAACTCCCTGGCGGCAGCCCGCGACGGCATGACCGCCGTCCAGCAAACCGTCGACGCGATGAACACCATCCGCGAAGCCGTCCGCAGCACCGCCGGGGAAATCGAAGACCTCGGCCGCCGCGGCTCCGAAATCGGCGCTATCGTGCAGGTTATCGAGGATATCGCCAGCCAGACCAATCTCCTCGCTCTCAACGCCGCCATCGAGGCCGCTCGCGCCGGCGAGCAGGGCCGCGGTTTCGCGGTCGTCGCCGAGAACGTCCGCTCCCTCGCCGAGCGCACCGCCGTTGCCACGAAGGAGATCGCCGGCCTCATCTCCGCCGTCCAGCAGGGCACCGGCCAGGCCGTCCGCGCGATGGAAGCCTCGGTCCGCGACGTCGAGGTCGGCGCCGCACGAGCCAGCGAAGCCGGGTCGGCCCTCAGTCGAATCGTCGAGTCTGCCAATGACGTCAATGCGGAAATCGATCGCATAGCTGCCGCGGCTTTCGAGATGCAGGCGGGAGTCGACGGTCTTGTAAAGCAGGTTCAGGATGTGGCGGCCATCGCCGACCGCTTGGCCAGCATCGCGGCCGACATGCGGTCACGAAGTGAACAGGCTGTGGAGGCGATAGGTTCTGCCTCGGCAGTCTCCGAAGAATCTGCCGCCGCGAGCCAGGAGGTTTCGGCGAGCGTCGAGGAGGTAACTGCTCAAATCTCCGAGCTCGCTACGCTGGCACGTAACCTCACCGAAATTTCTTCGGAAATGGGGAAATTCCTCGCACGTTTCGGCGCGCTCGCGCACGACACTTCAGGGCAGCATTATAAGCTCGCAGCATGACGAGCTTCTCACCGGCCTGCCTCGTCCGGCAGCTCGGGCAGCGGCACCACGTAGGTCCACCGGTCCGTCTCGTCGAAGACGAGCACGCCCCCGTCGTGCGCCGCCCGGGTCAGCTGCTCCGCATACCAGGCCGTCGCCGCACCGTGCGGATTCAGTTCGATCGCCCGGGCCACCGCCCGGGCGATTTCGTCCGCGGGGCGGCCGCGCCCCACGAGCACCGTCGCCAGGTTGAACGCATCCCCCGAGGCGAACCCGAACCGCCGGTCGAAGCGCTGCAGCGCTGCCTCAGCCGCCGGCAGCCGTGCCGGGTCCTGGGCGGCCGCCGCCACCAGCGCGATCGTCTCCCGCCGCGCGTAATCCCGTTCGAACGGCATCAGCCGCGCCGCATCGCCGTACGCGTCGGCTGATTTTTCGAACCGCCCGGCCGCGAAGGTGTCCCAGCCCGCCTGCGCCCGCAGGTCGGCGAACGGCAGCAGCGCGGCCAGCGCCAGCCCCGCGGCCGCCAGCGGCAGCCCGGCCGCGAGGCCGGCCAGCGATGGCCGTACCGGCGTGGTGCGCGCCAGCGCGGACGCGGCCATCGCCCCGAGCAGCGTGAAGAAGAGCGCGTGCGCCGCCAGCGAAATCGGGTTCACGAGCGTGAGCGCGCCGTAGGCCCCCATCGCCGCCCACGCAATCGTCCAGTCCGGCCCGCCGTTCGACCTCCGCCGCCGTTCGGTTCGCACCGAAGCCCACGCGCAGCTGCCGAGGAGCGCGGCCAGCACCGTCAGCCCCGGGAGCCCCGCGTTCGCCGCGACATCGAGCACGTAGTCGTGCGAGCTCTGCGCGATGAGGTCGTACTCGGCGTAGGCCCCGCCGAGGTCCGCCGGCCGCCACCGGGGGAAGCCGAGGTGCAGCCCGTCAGGGCCGACGCCCGTAACCGGCCGTGCCGCGATGACGTGCAGCGTCCCTTCCCACAGCGCCAGCCGCGTCGACCCGCCGTGCTCCGCTGCCGTCGCCTGCCCGGACACCCGCGCCGCCGTCCCCTCGAGCCCGCCGGCCGCGAGCGATGCCGCTGTGACGAGCACCAGCGCCCCGGCCACCGCCGGCACGGCGCGCAGCACTGGCCGCCCCGGCCGCCCCGCGAGCCACCGCGCAGCCGGCAGCAGGACGAAGAACAGCGCCACCGCCGCCAGCCCCGACCGGCTCTCCGCTTCGAGCACGATGAACAGCGCCGCGCCCCACGTTGCGGCCGCAGCCAGCGCGAACCGGCGCTCCGACACGAACGCGACCAGCCCCATCGACATGACCGCGAACGCCGCGAGCTCGTTCGCGTTCCCGATCGTCCCGATCGCCCGGTCCGAGGTGTCGATCCACCAGTCGAACGGGTCGAGCCCGGCCGCCTGGACCGCGGTGTACGCGAAGGCAACCGCCAGCCCCGCGAACCCGGCCGCGAACACCCGCCAGCGGCCCATTGCCGCAAGCGCCCAGCCGCCCGCGAACAGCCCGAGGTACGCCAGCTGCGTCGCCAGTCCCTGCCGGTACTGGTAGTAACCGAGGACGCTCCCCCGCCAGTCGAGGCCGAGGGCCGTCGAGAGCAGCAGCATGCCGGCCCAGCCGATGAGCAGCGCTCCGAGCCACCGGGGCACGGTCCGCCACCACCCGCCCCACAGGAACGCGAGCGCCGCGAGACCGCCCGCCGCCAGCAGCAGCGCTTGCTTCGGCAGCGTAAAGTCGTCGTAGAGCGGATGCCAGAAGACGGCCGGCACGCCCGCCAGCGCCGCCGCCATCGCGCCGGCCAGCACCCGGTCGGCCGGCGCCGTTCGTCGAACGCTCACATCGTCATGGTACGACCGTCAGCCGGTATGGCCCGGTTCAGCCCGCCCCCAGAGCGCCCGCTCGTCGATCCGCCGCTCCATCGTGTGCTCCACCGGCACGAACCCGTGGCCCAGCCAGAACGGCGCCCCGAGGTAATTCCCCGAGGCCCAGTGGAGCGTGCACAGCTCGTGGCCGTTCGCTGCCGCCCACGCCATCGACGCCCGCAGCAGCGCCGTGCCGACGCCGCTGCCCCGCGCCGCTGCGCTCACGACGCCCTCGAACAGGTACAGCCGCTGGTCCTGCCGCACGTGCTCCGGCGTGAAGCCCGGCACGAGGAACAGCTGCATGCCGACCGCCTCGTCGCCGTCCCACGCGAGGAAGGTGGGCACCGGCCCCGCGAGGCTCGCCTGCAGGAAACCGTCCAGCGCCGCCCCCGCCTCGATCACCGGCGGCCAGAACATCGGCGACCCCTGGTGATGGGCCGCCAGCTCGCGGCTCAGCCGGCGCACGGCGGCGAAATCTTCCGGGGTCGCCTGGTCTACCCGGACGGATGCTGCTGCTGCGCCGTCGACCGGCCGTGCGGTCTCGCGCGTGCCGGCGGTCGTCGCGCGCCCGAAGCCGAGGCTCACCCACGCCTCCTCGGCGGCCGCATCCCCCGGCACGAGGTGCACCCGGTGCACCAGTACGCCCTCCCGCACCCATGCTGCCGCCAGCGCCGCGTAGAGCAGCCGGTAGACCTCCGTCGCGTCCTCCCCCGGCGTGACGGCGTGCCCCGCGACCGGCACCACCGCCGACCGCAACGGGAGGAATTGCGAGGCAAAATCAGCCGCCGAGAAGGTCAGCCGCAGCCCGATGCAGAATCCCGCGATGCGCCCGCCGCGGACCGCTGCCACGCCGCCCGCGCCCGGCCGGCCCAGCAGGTGCCGCACCGCGCCCGCAGCCGCGCCAGGCTCCTCCAGCCCCGGCTCGAGGTACGGCAGCCGCGCCCGGTCTCGCCGGTGGCGCGCGGCGAGCAGCTCCCCGCACGCCTCTGCGTCGCTTTCGTCGAGCGGCCGCACCTGCAGACGTCCCGCCATGCGCCGAACTCTACACCAGCAGGTCGAACCTCCGCACCCTGTTTCGCTCGTGTTTCGCTTGTGTTACATTTGGATTAAATCTGCACGGAGGGCAGAGAATCCATGAGGAGTACCGTCGTGACCGACCCCGAAGAGGCCGTCAAGCAGGCATCCGCCCATCTTTATGAAGCGCTCACCCACCACTTCGGCCCGCTCGACCTTGCGGCCCACCAGCCGATCGTCAGGGCCATCTCCGAGTACGGGCAGCGCTGCCGTGAGCATGACGAGGCCGGCCAGGAAGTCGCCAGCCGCCACGTCTACGAGGCCCTGACCCAGCACTTCGGCCCGCGCGACCTCGCCGCGAACGACCCGGTCGTGAAGGCGCTCGCCGAATACGGCGAGGCCTGCCGCCGCGCCGGCGTCCGCAAGAGCTGACCCCGCCCGTTCGCAAATGCGGAGCGCCCGGCGAACGCCGCCGGGCGCTCCGTGTGTCGCGCATGTGCTCGCCTAGCAGCGCGGGATGCGCTCCTCCAGCGCCGCCACCAGCCCGCTGATCGGCACCCGCACCTGCTCCTGCGTATCCCGGTCGCGAATGGTCACGCAGTCGTCGCCCGGCTGGCCGTTCTCGCCCACCGTCTGGAAGTCGATCGTCACGCAGCACGGCGTCCCGATTTCGTCCTGCCGCCGGTACCGCCGGCCGATGCTCTGCGTCTCGTCGTACTGCGTCATCCACAGCGGCCGCAGCAGGTCGTACACGCGCCGCGCCGTCGGCCGCAGCGCGTCGTTCTTCGAAAGCGGCAGCACCGCCACCTTCACCGGCGCAATCCGCGGCCGGAACTTCAGCACGATGCGCTTCTCGCCCTTCTCGTCCGGCTCCTCGGTGTAGGCGTCCAGCAGCACCACCGCCAGCGTCCGCGTCAGCCCCGCCGCCGGCTCGATGACCCACGGGATGACGTGCTCCCCGCTCTCCTCGTCGAAGTACGTCAGCGGCTGGCCGCTCAGCTCCGCATGCGAACGGAGGTCGAAGTCCGTCCGGGCCGCGATGCCTTCCAGCTCGCCCCAGCCCCACGGGAACAGGTACTCGATATCCGTCGTGCCCGCGCTGTAGTGCGAGAGCTCCTCTTTCTCGTGGTCGCGCAGCCGCAGCCGCTCCGGCGCGATCCCGATGACGTCGATGTACCAGCGCAGCCGCTCCTCCACCCACTGCCGGTGCAGCGCGAGGTACTCCACCGGGTTCTCCCGGTCCTTGGGCGGCATGCAAAAGTACTCCATCTCCATCTGCTCGAACTCAAGCGTCCGGAAGATGAACCGCCCCGGCGTGATCTCGTTCCGGAAGCTGACCCGCGTCTGCGCGATGCCGAACGGCAGCTTCCGCCGCATCGTCTGCTGCACGTTCACGAAGTTCACGAAGATGCCCTGCGCCGTCTCCGGCGGCAGGTAGGCCATGTTCGCCTCGTCCGCCACCGGCCCGACCTGCGTGCGGAACATCATGTTGAACTGCCGCGGCTCCGTCAGCTCGCCCCCGTCGAACGGGCAGAGCGGCCGCCCCTGCGCGTCCCGCGGCACCTCGCCGTACATCCCCTCCTCCAGGTGGTCCGCCCGGAACCGCCGCTGGCACCGCTTGCAGTCCACCAGCGGGTCCGTGAAATTCGCCACGTGCCCGCTGCCCACCCACACCTGCGGGTTCGTGATCAGCGCCGCGTCGAGCCCCACCACGTCGTCCCGCTCCATCACCATCGACCGCCACCACGCTTCGCGGATGTTCCGCTTCAGCTCCACGCCCAGCGGGCCGTAGTCGTAGGCGTTGGCGAATCCGCCGTAAATCTCCGCCGAGGGAAACACGAAGCCCCGCCGCTTCGCGAGCGACACGATCGTTTCGAGGTCTGGTGCTGGCACGCTACCCTGCCCGGTTCGAAAGTCGGCGCGCCCGGCTGGCGCGCCGCTGATCCTCCACGTTACCGCGGCCCTGTCTTACCTGCTGGTCCGCTGCCCGCCCCAAGCCGCGTCAGCGCCTCCTCCAACGGCAGGCCGACCTCGAACACCTTGACCCGGCTCGCCGCGCCCTGCACGAGCACCACCTCCCGGCCTGGCAGCCCCAGCGCCTTCGCGAGCACCCGCGCGACCGCCGCATTCGCAGCCCCGTCAGCCGGCGCAGCCCGCACCCGCACCCGCAGCGCGCCGGACTCGTCGAACCCATCGACGCCGTCCCGGCCTGCGCGCGGCGTCACCCGCACGGTCAGCCGCGCCACCGTGACGCTACCCCTAGAACAAATGTGCGCCGCATGCTATCGTACCCAACGTCGGCGGCCGCGATGGTATCATCCGGCGCCGAACGAACCCGGCGGGTGGCCACACGCATGCCTGATCAAGACCGCGCTCGCGCGCTCGAACTCGCACTCTCCCAGATCGAAAAGCAATTCGGCCGCGGCGCCATCATCAAGCTCGGCGACGCCGAAGCGAACCAGACCGAGGTCATCTCCTCCGGCTCCCTCGCCCTCGATATCGCCCTTGGCGTCGGCGGCATCCCCCGCGGCCGCGTCACCGAAATCTTCGGCCCCGAATCCGCCGGCAAGAGCACCCTCGCCCAGCACGTCATGGCTGAGGCCCAGAAGATGGGCGGCACCGCCGCCTACATCGATGTCGAACACGCGATGGACCCCGGCTACGCCCGCGACCTCGGCATCCGCCTCGAAGACCTCCTCGTCGCCCAGCCCGACACCGGCGAACAGGCCCTCGAAATCTGCGAAACGCTCGTCCGCTCCAACGCCGTCGATGTCATCGTCGTCGACTCCGTCGCGGCGCTCGTTCCCCGCGCCGAGATCGAAGGCGAGATGGGCGACGCCCACGTCGGCCTCCAGGCCCGCCTCATGTCGCAGGCGCTCCGCAAGCTGACCGCCACCATCGCCAGGACGAGCACCGCCGTCATCTTCATCAATCAGCTGCGCGAAAAGGTCGGCGTCGTCTTCGGCAACCCCGAAGTCACCCCCGGCGGCCGCGCCCTCAAGTTCTACGCCTCCGTCCGCATCGATATCCGCCCCGTCGATTCCATCAAGCGCGGGCCTGACATCGTCGGGCGCCGCGTCAAGGCCAAGATCGTCAAGAACAAGGTCGCCCCGCCGTTCCGCCAGGCCGAGTTCGATATCATGTTCGAGCCGCCGCGCGGCATCTCCCGCACCGGCGACATCATCGACCTCGGCGTCGAACACGGCATCCTCACCAAAAGCGGCGCCTTCTACAGCTACGGCGACATGCGCATCGGCCAGGGCCGCGAAAATGCGAAACAGTTCCTCGACGATAACCCTGAACTCGCCAGCGAGATCGAAAATGAAATCCGCAGGCAGGTTGGCCTGCCAGTCCGCGAAGTGAGAGGAGAGCAGCTGGTGGAGCGCTAGCTCCCCGGCAGTATGGACGCAGAACCCGGTTCCCAGGTTCCCTACATCGCCTCCATGAGCCCCGCCGGGCGCGGGCGCCTCCGGATCGTCACCCTCAGCGACGGCCGCGAGCTCGTCTTCTCCGACGAAGCCTGCCAGCGCGCCGGCGCCGCCGAGGGCATGCCTGCCGACGCCGCGCTCCTCGAGCTCCTCGACCGCGAAGAGCGCCGGGCCGGCGCCCACGAAGCTGCCCTCCGCCTCCTGGACGCCCGCCCCCGCTCCGAGCACGAGATGCGCACCCGGCTCGCCCTCCGCGGCTTCGACCCGGAGACCATCGCCTTCGAAATCGACCGGCTCCGCAATGCCGGCCTGCTCGATGACGCCCGCTTCGCCCGCGCCTGGGTCGAAGACCGGAAGCGCGTCTCGCCCCGCGGCACCGCGATGCTCCGCTACGAACTCCTCGGCCGCGGCATCGACCCGGAAGCCGCCGCCGCAGCCATCGATGGCATCGACGACCTCGAACTCGCCACCGGCCTCGCCCTCCAGCGCGGCCGCCGCTACGCCGGCCGCGGCCACGACGAGTTCCTCGCGAAGGTCGGCGGCTTCCTCCGCCGCCGCGGCTTCGACTACAGCGTGACGTCGGAAGCGCTCCGCATCGCGTGGGAACAGCTGGCTGCGGAGGCCGAATCGCGCGAAGCCGGCCCCGCTGACGCGCCCTGAACCGGCGCCGGTACCCACCGCCCCGGAACTCTGGCAGAATCCGCAGGCACGTCACCCTCGGCCGCTTCACGCCGGCCGGCACCGGAGGTTCGTTCACCCCATGGAATTGCGCTTCGGCGAAAAAGAAGAGGCCCTCCGCGCGGAGGTCCGCAAGTTCCTGCAGGAGACGCTCGGCAACCGCCTCGAAGAAGGCGGCGAGCAGCTCGGCAGCCGCTCCGATGAAGAGTTCGAATTCGCCCAGGCCTTCAACCGCAAGCTCGCCGAGCGCGGCTGGATCGCCCCCGCCTGGCCGAAGGAATACGGCGGCCTCGGCGCCTCCATCTACGAGCAGATGGTCTTCAACGAGGAGTTCGGCTACTGGGGCGCCCCCGATACCGGCACCCGCGGCTTCGGCGTCGGCATGATCGGCCCCACCCTCATCATTCACGGCACCGAAGAACAGAAGCGCCACTACCTGCCGAAAATCACCAGCGGCGAACACATCTGGTGCCAGGGCTATAGCGAGCCCGGCGCCGGCTCCGACCTCGCCAGCCTCCAGACCCGCGCCGTCCGCGACGGCGACGACTACATCATCAACGGCCAGAAAATCTGGACCTCCGGCGGCCACCGCGCCAACCAGATGTTCTGCCTCGTCCGCACCGACCCCGAGGCGCCGAAGCACCGCGGCATCAGCTTCCTCCTCATCGACGACATCAAGAACACCCCGGGGCTGACCATCCGCCCTCTCATCAACATGGCCAACCGCCACCACTTCAACGAGGTCTTCTTCGAGGACGTCCGCGTCCCCGCGAAGAACCTCGTCGGCGAGGAGAACCGCGGCTGGTACGTCGGCATGACGCTGCTCGACTTCGAGCGCTCCGGCATCGGCACCACTGCCTCCCAGAAGCGCACCCTCGAAAAGCTCGCGAAGAACCTGCGTGAAGGCCCGGCCGACCGCCGCGCGAAGTACCGCACCCGCCTCGCCGACCTCGTCGTCGCCAACAACGTCGGCCGCTATCTTGGCTACCGCATCGGCTACATCCAGTCGAAGGGCCAGGTGCCGAACTACGAGGCCTCCGTCGTCAAGATCTTCCAGTCCGAACTCGGCCAAAAGATCTACAACTTCGGCGTCAACATGCTCGGCCTCGGCGGCCAGCTCCGCCCCGAAGAGCCGCGCGCGCCGATCCGCGGCGAGCTGCCCGAGTCCTACCTCATGTCGGTGCCCTCCACCATCTACTCGGGCACCAACGAAATCCAGCGCAACATCATCGCCACCCGGGGCCTCGGCCTGCCCCGCGGCTGACCCGCCCACCGGCCCTTCCAGCGGGGGCGCAGGATCGCTGCGCCCCCGCTGCGATCCCGGCGGTACAATCACCCCGTGCTCACCCCGGCGGATTTCGAGCGCCGTCTCCGCGTGTTCTCCGCGCTGGCGGCCGCCTTCCTCGTCGCCGCCCTCGCCGCCCTCGCCTGGTGGCAGGTGCTCGATACCGGCCTCGCCTCCGAAGACCGCAACCCCCGCCTCCTCTCCCGCTTCTACGACCCGAACCGCGGCCGCATCCTCGACCGCGACGGCAACGTGCTCGTCGAAACCCTCTCCGACGGGCGCCGCTACCTCTACGACGCGTCCCTCGCCCACGTCACCGGCTACCTCGACCCCCGCTACGGCTCGCAGGGCATCGAACTCGCCTACGAGGCCGCGCTCTCCGGCCGCGCCGGGAGCGGCTGGCTCGCCGCGCTGCGTTACGAACTCCTCCGCGAACCGCTCCGCGGCGATGACGTCCGGCTGACCATCGACCCCGCTGTCCAGGCCGCTGCCCGTGAGGCCCTAGGCGGCCGAAAAGGCGCCGTCGTCGCGCTCGACCCCGCGACCGGCGACATCCTCGCCATGGTCAGCGTCCCGACCTTCGACCCCGGCGCGCTCGGGTCGACCGGTGATGCGCTCCTCCAGGACCCTGCGGCGCCCCTCCTCAACCGCGCCACCCAGGGACTCTACCCGCCCGGCTCGACCTTCAAAACGGTCACCGCCCTCGCCGCCCTCGAAGCGGGCATCATCACGCCCGCTACCATCGTGGAATGCCCCGGCGAAGTCGTCATCGACGGCTTCCCCATCTCCTGCCGCAACACCCCCCAGGGCGTCGGCACCTACCCGTTCAGCCACGCCTTCGTCTATTCCGTCAACGCCGTGTTCGCGAAGCTGGGTGTCGACCTCGGCTGGCAGCGCCTCGAAGCCGCTGCTGCGCGCCTGGGATTCGGCCGCGACCTTCCCTTCCCGCTCGATACGGCGGCCTCGCAGCTCCGCTCGCCCGGCTCGCCGCGCACGACTGTGCTCCTCGCCTCCACCGCCTTCGGGCAGGGCGAACTCCTCGCCACCCCGCTCCAGATGGCCCTCATCGCCGCGGCCGTCGCCAACCGCGGCGTCATGCCCGCCCCCCGCATCGCCCTCGATGCCTGGCGCGATGGCGAACGGGTGGCCGAACTCTCCCGGCCGTCGTCGACCCGCGTCGCCGACGCGGTCGCGGCGGATGACGTCGCGGCGATGATGGCCGGGGTCGTCGAAGCCGGGCAGGCGGCTGGCGTCGCCATTCCCGGCGTCTCCGTCGCCGGCAAGACGGGCACTGCCGAGGCCGGCGACGGCACCTCCCACGCCTGGTTCATCGCCTTCGCCCCGGTCGAACAGCCGCGCGTCGCCGTCGCGGTCGTCGTCGAGTCTGGCGGCCAGGGCGGGGTGGTCGCGGCGCCCATCGCCGGGCAGGTCATCCGCGCGGCGGTGCAGCGGTGAACGGCCGCCCCGCCCTCGAACGGCTCGCATCCCGCGCCCTCCGGCTCGGCCTGCCGGCCGCGCTGCACCCGGCGGCGCTCGCCCAGGGGGTCGTCGATGCCGTTCTTGCCGGGGCGCGCGGCGGCGAAGCCCCCAACCGCGTCACGGTCCGCCTCAACCCGGCCGATGCGCGCCAGCTCGGCCCCGTGCTCGCTGACCTCGAACTCGCCCTCGCCGAATCGCTCGATGCCGCCTGCCGCGCTGCCGGCCTCCGCCCGTTCGCGCCCTGGCAGTTCCGCTTCAGCGCTGCCGCCGCCGCGCCCGCCGGCGAACCGGCCGTCGCTGCCGATTTCAGCGACCCGGCTGCCCCGGCGAGCGCCGCCCCGGTCCGCGAAACCGTCCGCATCCGGCGGCTCGCCGGCCTCCGGCTCCGGCTCCCCGGCGGCGCCGCGCTGCCGCTCACCCATGTGCCCTTCCTGCTCGGCCGCGCCCCCGAATGCGACGGCGTCATCGCCGACCTCGCCGTCTCACGGCGGCACGCCGAAATCCGGCACGCTCCGGGCGGCGGCCTCGAAATCCGCGACCTCGGCAGCCGGAACGGCACGTTCCGCAACGGCGAACGCATCGCGGCCGCACCGCTCGAACCGGGCGACCGCATCGCTCTCGGCCCCGTAGAACTCACGCTCGAGGAGCAGCCGTGACCGACTCCGTCGAGCTGCTCCTCCTCCGGCTCGCCATCTTCGCCGTCATCTTCGGCACCTGCGCGGCCATCGTCCGCTCGCTCCGCGCGAACTACCTCCCCCGGCCGGCCGCCGACACGCCGCGCGTCGAACCGCGCCCCTGGCGTCTCCTCCTCGAGGCCCCGGGCGAATCCGGGGTGCCGCCCGGAACGAGCTACCGCCTCGCCGGCCTCATGGAAATCGGCCGCGACGGCGGCGCCGGTATCGTCATCGGCGACCCCTCCGTCTCTGCCCGCCACGCCCGCCTGGAGCGGGTCGCTCGCGGCTGGCTCCTGCGCGACCTCGGCAGCACGAACGGCACCTACGTCGAAGGCCGCCCGGTGCCCCCGGGCGGGCTCCTCCTCGCCGGCGGCGAGCGGATCCAGCTCGGCGCCGTCGTGTTCCGCCTGCTCCCGCCCGGGAACTGAGCGCTACTTCCGCGCCTCCAGCCGTTCGAGCCGGTCCCGGAGCTTCGTGTTCTCCTCGCGCAGCTTCTCGAACTCCTCGCGCAGCTTCCGCACTTCGTCGTCCGTCGCTGCGCCCTTCCGCAGCGCCAGCGCGTTCTCCCGGGCCATCCGCACGCCGCGCCCGTCGAGCTCCCGCGCCGCCATCTTTTCCAGCGCCGGCACCTGGCTCGCGTCCCCGAGCGTCTTCAGCGCATTCGCCGCCGCGATCCGCACCCGGAAATCCGGGTCCAGCAGGAACTCGGCGATCTCCTCACCGAGCGGCTTCTTCCGCTCCGGGAAGAACTGCCCGAGCCGCGCCAGCGCGCCCACGGCCGGGGGCCGCGCCTGGAACGGCTCGCCGTAGCGGGCCGCCCGCCGGAGCAGGTCGAACCCGCGCTCGTCCCGCAGCTCGACCAGCCCGTCGATGCAGCCGACCCGCACCACCTGCCGGAACGACGGCCGGTCGAACTGCGCCGCGATCACGTCGAACGACGCCGGCAGCCGCAGCTTGCCGATGCTCCGGCAGGCCTCTGCTTCGACGAACCACGAGGCATCGCGCCGGGCGAACGGCCGCAGGGCTTCGAGTACGGCCTCGTCGCCGCGGAACTCTCCGAGTGCCGCGACGACCGCACGCCGCGCCCGCGGCTGCCGCACACCGAGGCAGCGCAGCAGGGCGTCCCGCGCCGCTGTCGTCCGGATCTCCCCGAGTGCGCGCGCCGCCGCCGCCTGCACCCCCCACCACTTGTCGCCCATCACCGCCGTCTCCAGCGCGGCGACGGCCTCCGCGCCGCCCTTCTTCCCCAGCTCCCCGGCGGCCCACTGCCGGCCGATGACGCTGTCGTCATCCCGCAGCTGCAGCCGGAGCTCTCCCGTCGACTTCTCCCACTCGAGCTCCTTCAGCACCGCGCCATACGGGTCGAACCGGCAGAGGTCCGGCTTCCACGGCAGCGGGAAGACGAACTGCTCCTCCGCGCGTGTCACTTCGACCCGGAACGACTGCGGCTTCCCGCGCCCCTTCCGGAAGTCAATCGTCACCGGGAAGCGGAAGACCGGCGTCCCGTCCGACGTGTCCTGGGTCTGCTTCACGGAGACGCTCGCCAGCCCCGTTGCGTCATCCCAGCTCCAGCTGACCTTGAGCTTCGGATGCCCGGGTTTGTAGACCCACTGGTCGAAGAACCACTCGAGGTTTCGCCCCGTCTCGGCCGCGATCGCATCGACCAGGTCCTGCGTGATGACGCTCTGCTCCGCGTGCTCCCGCACGTACCGCTGGATCGAGCGGAAGAACGCGTCGTCCCCCAGCTCCGCCCGCAGCATGTGCAGCACGAGCGACCCCTTCTCGTACAGGTGCCGGTCGAAGATGTCGATCGGGTCGTGGAAGACGTTCGTCACGATCGGCCGCCGGTACCGCTCGTCGAGGTACAGCCGCGTATTCTCGATGATCCCCTGCCGGTACCGGTCGATGCCGTGGTGGTGCTCGTCCCAGAGCATCTCGAAATACGTTGCGAACCCCTCGTTCAGCCAGCCGTGCGCCCAGTCCCGGCAGGTCAGCAGGTCGCCGAACCACTGGTGCGCGACCTCGTGCGACACCAGGTCGTCGCTGTCGAAATCCCGCTTCGCCTTCGCGTCGAGCAGGATGTTCTCGGTCATCGTCGTCGCGCTCGTGTTCTCCATCCCGCCGAACACGAAGTCCCGCACCACGACCTGGCTGTATTTCGCCCACGGGTACGGCATCCCGGTCAGCTTCTCGAACAGCGCGATCATCGCTGGCGTGTTCCCGAACGTCCGCGCCGCCGCCTCCGCATCCTTCGCCTCGACATAATAGTCGACCGGCACCCGCTCGGCAGCGCCTTCGACCCGCACGAACTCCCCGGCCGCAATCGTGAGCAGGTAGGCCGGGTGCGGCCGGTCCTGGTGCCAGTGGAACGTCCGTGTGCCGTCCCGGTTCGCCTTCTCCTGCAGCAGCCGCCCGTTCGAAAGCGCGAACCAACTGCCCGGCACGGTCACCACCACGTCCGAGGTGAACTTGTCGCTCGGGTGGTCGAAGCAGGGCAGCCAGTACCGCGTGTCCTCGTCCTGGCACTGCGTCCAAACCTGCCGCGGCTTGTCCGGGTACCCCTCGTCGGGCCCGATGAAGTACATGCCGATCCGCGGCGCCGCCTCGTACGTAATCGCGACCTGCAGCTCCTGGCCCCGCTTCCGCCCTTCGCCGAGGTCGACCGTCAGCCGCGCGCCGTCGTAGTCGAAGGCGGCCTCCCGCTTCCCCACGGTCACCCCGCCGATGACCATATCGACCGCGTCGAACGAAACGAACCGCGTGCCGTCGTTCAGCGGCGCGACCGTATGCGTGACCGTCCCGCGGACCTTCTTCGCGTCGACGTCGATCTGCACCTCGATCTTGACGTGCAGGATGTCGACGGCGCGGTCGCGCGGCCAGACAGGCCGGTCGCCCGGCAGCGCGTGGGGCGGTGTCCGCGGCTCATCGAGGCCAGTTTCGAGCCGCCCGCAGGAAAGGCGTTCGCCATACAGGAACGACATGGTGCCGTCCGCCTCCCGGTGGTCTGGCCCGCCATGCTACGGAGACGGCGACCTACGGGCGACCGGGCCGCTTACTTCGCGTTCGCCTCCAGCCAGGCGAGCACCTCGTCCCCGTGCCCGTCCGGCTTCACCTTCGGCCAGGTCTTCACCACCTTCCCCGCCGGGTCGATGACCACCGTCGAGCGGATCATCCCCTCGTACTCCTTGCCGTACATCTTCTTCGTGCCCCAGGCGCCGTACGCCCGTGCGACCTCGTGCTCCGTATCGGCCAGCAGCGGGAACGGCAGCGAGTACTTGTCCGCGAACTTCCGGTGCGAGGCGCTGCTGTCCCCGCTCACCCCGAGCACCACCGCACCCTTCGCCTGCAGCTCTGCGTGGCGGTCGCGGAAGCTGCAGGCCTCCTTCGTACAGCCCGGCGTGTCGTCCTTCGGATAGAAGTAGAGAACGACCCACTTCCCGGCGAAATCCGCCAGCGAGACGGTATTCCCATCCTGGTCGGGCAGCGAAAAAGCGGGCGCGGCGGCGCCAACGTCGGGCATGGACATCGGGGCGAACCTCCAGCAAGTGCTCCTGCTGATCCTACGCGCCCGCGGCCCGCTTCCGTCAGCCCGAAAGCTGCTGCGCCAGCCGCAGCAGCTCCGCGTTCACCGGCGGATGGGCGTTCGCCACCACCTCGCGCAGCGGCACTTCCACCGACCGGCCGCCCTGCCGGCCGATCATCACCCCCGTCCGCCCAGCGGCCAGCGCTTCGACGGCCATCGCGCCACCCTCCGAGGCGACCAGCCGGTCCCGCATCGTCGGCCGGCCGCCCCGCTGCGTATGCCCCAGCACCACCACCCGGTACGGCCGCCCGAGCGCCTTCCCGACCACGGGCGCAACTCCGAACGCGCCGCCCGCCTCGTCGCCCTCCGCGACTACGATGATGTGGCTCCGCTTGCCCTTCGCCATCGTCTCCCGCACCCGTTCGACCACGTGATCGATCTCCGCGTGCGCTTCCGGCACCACCACCCCGGCCGCGCCGCCCGCCACCGCCGTGTGCAGCGCGATCGCGCCGCTCGTGCGGCCCATCACCTCGACGAAGAACATCATCCCGGTCGATTCGCCGGTATCCCGGAGCTGGTCGATCGCGAGCAGTGCCGTGTTCACCGCCGTATCGAACCCGATCGATTCCTCCGTGCCCCAAACGTCGTTGTCGATCGTCCCCGGCAGGCCCGCCACCGCCACGCCGCATTCATCCTGCAGCGCCAGCGCCCCCCGGAAACTTCCGTCGCCCCCGATGACGACGAGGCCGTCGACGCCGTCCGCCCGCATCTGTTCCGCCGCCTTCGCCCGAACGGCCGGGTCGAGGAACTCCGGGCAGCGCGACGTGCCGATGATCGTCCCGCCGCGCTGGATGATGTTCCCCACGGCGCGGTCGTCCAGCTCGACGAATGCGCCCCGCACGAGCCCGCTGTAGCCATCGAGGTAGCCGACCGCCCCGATGCCGAGCCGTGTCGCCGTCCGGACCGCCGCCCGGATCGCCGCATTCATCCCCGGCGCGTCGCCGCCGCTGGTCAAAATCCCGATGCGCTTCATGCCTCAACTCTGCCGCCCAACCGATGAACCCGGCAACCCCCGTTGAACGCACCGGGCCCGCTGGTAGCATCCTGCCATGGCGGAACTGCAGCAGCTGATCCGGCGCCGGCCCGTCATCATCGCCGCTGCCGGCCTCATCGTCGTCGTCCTCGCAGCCATCGTCGCAATCGTCCTCGCCGGTGGCGGCTCGTCCGCCTCACCGGGCGACGAGAACCCGACCGCGACCGCGACGGCGACCGCGACCCGCACCGCCACCTCTACCGCAACCGCGACCGCGACGGCGACTCCCTTCGCCGGCATCCTCGACGGCGCCCCGATGACCGCCGACGAGTGGGCCGCCCGGAAGGACCTCCTCCCGCTCGCCGTGATGTTCGACAACACGCCGAACTCCATCCCCCACCATGGGCTCGGGCAGGCCGACCTCGTCTACGAAGCCTTCGTCGAAGGCGGCATCACCCGCCTCATGGCCGTCTTCTGGCGCCACGACGCCGACCCCGTCATGGCCGTGCGCTCGGCCCGCACCCCCTTCGTCATCTGGGTCGATGAGCTCGGCGCGCTCTACGCCCACGCCGGCTCCGCCACGACGAACAACGACGCCAACGCCGCCGGCCAGATCATCGAATGGGGCATCAAGGATCTCGACGCCTTCAAGCCCGGCTCCAGCTCGGCCTACTACCGCGATTCCAGCCGCTACGCGCCGTACAACCTCGCGACCAGCACCGCCCGCCTCCGCGCCGCCGCCGCCGCGCTCGGCTTCCAGGGCCCGCCCGCCGTCGCGTCCTGGAAGTTCCGCAACCCCGGCGACCCGCCTGCCGGAACCCCCGCCGGCGGCATCCAGATCGACTTCTCCGGCCGGATGTACGGCTGGCAGCTCATCCAGTGGCGCTGGGACGAGGCCCGCAAAGCCTACGGCCGCTTCCAGTTCGGCGGCCCGCAGGTGGATGGCAACACCGGCGAGCAGCTCTTCTTCACCACCGTCATCGTGATGCGCGTCAACTCCTCGGTGGTCGACAGCTCCGGCCACGTCCTGCTCGACCAGTTCGGCGAAGGTCCTGCGACCGTCTTCACCGGCGGCCGCGCCATCGAAGGCACCTGGCGCAAGGCCGACCGCAAGGCGCGCACCCGCTTCTACGACACGAACGGCAACGAAATCGCCTTCGAACGCGGCCCGATCTTCATCGAGGTGCTCGGCCAGCAGAGCGACTTCACTGTGACCGCCAGCGCCGCCGACCTCCCGCCGCTGCCGAAGTACACCCCCCCGCCGCCCGGCCCCGCCCCCGCGGACGACGACGTGCCGACGCCCGCCCCCACCTCCGAACCCTCGCCGGCCGCCACCTCCACCCCCACGCCGTCCCCGGAGGCGCCGCCGCCGCCCGCGACCCCGTCCCCGGCCGCCACCGCCGACCACACCGCTTCGCCCGAGGCTGGGACGGCGACGCCGGGGTCTTGAGGCGGTAGCCCGTTACGCCGCCGGCGCTATGATTCCCTCTCGAACGACTCAGCGGGGCCGAACTGCCCCGTGTGCCCTGGAGACGTGATGGCTGCCTTCCTGCCCTTCCTCATCAGCGCCATGAGCCTCGGCGTCATCAACCTGCTCATCTTCCTCGGGTCCGCCGTGATCATCACCATCCCGGTCTTCGCGACCCGCGGGCGCACGCAGGCCATCTGGGCAGCCGTCAGCGGCGGCATTCTCCTCGTCGAAGCCGCCGTCCTCGTCACCCTCGTCGTCCTGACGAGCCAGGGGCGCATCTTCAGCTAGCTGCGCCCGGCTCGCGAAACGCCGTCGTCGCCCATCGAACGGAACAGCGCCCCGGGATCACTCCGGGGCGCTGCCGCTTCGTGCCGTTTCGATTGTTGCCTGCCCGAAACCCACGGGCGGCGCGGATTCGCGCTACAGCAGCCGGCGAATCGGCTTTCGGCCGGGGCGCGGGTCGTAGTTGCTCTTGAACATCTCGAGCTTGTCCCGCGCAATCAGGTACTTTCCCGCGAACATCGTCGCCGGGATCTTGTTCTGCTTGATCAGGCGCCGCAGGCTCTGCGGATGGATCGCCAGCTCCCGCGCCGCCTCCACGAGGTCGTAGTAGTCGTCGAACGGTGTCACCGAGGCCATGGGCCAACCTTCGTCGAGGGTCCGCCAAATCGCTGAACTGCTTAGGCACCTGAGAACCTAGCAGAGCCCCGGCATTATTGTCTACACCCCTGAGCAATTCGCCTCAGCCGCGAACTTCGTTCACCAGCGGATCCCCCCGCCGCATCCGCGCGAGGTTCGGCAGAAAATACCCCTCCGTGGCCCGCCGCTCGTTCCCGGCTGCCACCGCCGAGTTGTGCGGCGAAATCACGACGTTCGGCAGCGTCCACAGCGGCGAGTCCGGCGGCAGCGGCTCTGTCGCGAAGACGTCGAGGTACGCCCCGCCGAGGTGCCCATCCTGCAGCGCCGCGATGAGCGCCGCCTCGTCGACCACTTCGCCCCGCGCGACGTTCAGCACGAACGCGCCCCGCGGCAGCGCCCGCAGCACCCGTTCGCTCACCAGCCCCTTCGTTTCGTCCGTCAGCGGGCAGGCCAGCACCAGCCAGTCCGTTGCCCGGGCCAGCTCCTCCAGCCGGCCCGGCGGCTCCACCCGCTCCACCGGGTCGCCCTCCCGCCGCGGGCTCCGCCGGACGCCCGTCACGTCGAGCCCGAACGCCCGCGCCAGCCGGGCCACCTCCGACCCGATGGCCCCGAGCCCGACCACCGTCATCCGCTGCCCGGCGAGGTCTGGCGGCGCCTCTGCCGCCGGTACCGGCTCCCACACCCGCCGGCGCTGCGCCTCCGCCCAGCGCAGGAACGGCCGCGACAGCAGCAGCATCCCGCCGATCACCGACTGCGCGATCGGCTGCGCCGTCGACCCCGACGAGGTCGAAAGCACCACCCCGCGGTCGAGGAACCGCCGGAAGACCGGGTTGTCGACCCCGGCATTGAACGTGTGCAGCCAGCGCAGGTTCGGCGCGCCCTGCGTCGCCGCGAAGAACGACCGGGAGTAGTCGGGGTACACGTCACCCGAGAAGTACGCGAAGTCGACCCGTTCGAGCGCGTCCGCCGGCAGCCGTCCGGCGGGGTCCGCCGGCAGCACGGCCAGCTCGATCCCGGGCCACGCCGCCTCGATGGCGGCCCGGTAGGTCCGTTCGATGAAAGGAGAAACGAGGAGCGTTGGCATGCCAGCGATTATGCCCTCTCGGCTCCCTCCGGGCGCTCCGGTCCGAGCGGCCGGCACACCGCCGCGAACCGTTCGCCGCCAACCGTCGTGCACACCAGCGCCACTGGCTCGCCCTCGAGCCGGCCCAGTTCTTTCCGCAGGTCGTCGGGCTCCACGGGAAACGCACGCCGTCGAATCTCCGTCGGCCGCCATCCCCGCGCACGCAGCACCTCCCGCAGCCGCTTCACCCCGAACGGCACGACCTCGACCACCTCGAACCCGGCAGCGAGCGGATGGCGCGCCGGCTGGTCGCCCGCGAGGTACGCCACCTGTGCATCGAGCCGCCACGCGCCGAGCGCCGCCGCCAGCTGCCGTACCAGCCCGGCGCGCGTCACGCACGAGGCCGGGTCGAACAGGTACCGCCCGAACCGCGCCGCGACCGCCTCGCTCGCCGCGGCCCGCGAATCCAGCTCGTGCCCGCCCGGCAGCAGAACCGCCCGCCGCAATCCCGGCTCTGCCCCTGTCCCCGCCCAGAGCGTCAGCTCCCGCAGGTCGCGCCCGATTTGCACCGCTTCCAGTTCGCACCATGGCGGCACCGCCGCGTGGTCCAGCCCCGGCGGCCCCTTCAGCGCCCCCGCCCGTGCCGCCTGCAGCAGCTCGAGGCATACCTCCCACGGCGGCGAAAACCCTGCGGGGTCGAACGTCCGCCGCCCGCCGGCGCGCCGCCCCGGGTCGATGACCACCGCCAGCCGCTCCAGCGCGAACGGCGGCCGCGCCGCGTCGCCCCTCGCGACCCTGCCCCGGACGTTTGCGCCGGCCAATAGCGCGGTCGCCGCGTCCCGTTCGAGCCCTGCCGCTTCGACCCCGGCCGCTGCCAGCGCCGCGAGGTCGCCCCCGAGCCCGCACGTCAGGTCCGCTGCCGGCAGGCCCAGCCCGGCGAGCCGCGCCGCCCGCCGCCGCGCCGCCAGCGGGTGCGTCATCATCTCCAGCCCCTCCGCGCTGTAGAGCGCCAGCGGCAGCTCGCCGAACCGCTCCCGCGCCCGCCTGCGCAGCGCAAGCTGCTCGCCCAGCGCTGCCGCTTCCTCCGCCGGGAAAGCCCGCCGGAGCCGCCCGGCCAGCGCGGCCGGGTCGAGCCCCTCCATGTCGCCGCCGAGGCCCTCCAGCGCCTCCCGCCCGGCCCGGCTCGCCAGCCACCGCGCCCGCTCCGGCCTCACGCTCCTCCCTCCATCCGCCCGCCGTGCGAAACTGGTCCCGTGGCGAACGTCATCTGCCTCGACTTCGACGACACCATCGTCCTCGACAATACCGCCCGCCAGCTCTTCGATCGCTTCGCGGCGCCCGGCTGGCGCGACCTCGAATCCCGCCTGCGCGCGGGCGAACTCAGCGTCGAACAGTACAACGCTGCCGCCCTCGACCTCGTCGACGCGGACGATGCGACCCTCCGCGCCTTCGCGCTCGAGGCCGCCCGCCTCCGGCCCGGTTTCCTCGACCTCATCGACTGGGCCCACTGGAACGGCTGGCTCCCCATCGTCGTCAGCAACGGCTTCGACCTCTACGTCGATCCCGTGCTCGATGCCCACCGCCTCGACCGCCTCGTCCGCCATTGCGGCCGCACCTGGTTCGCCTACCGCTGGCGCGTCCGCTACGACAGCCCGCGCGGCGTCGAACTGCAGGAGGGCTTCAAGCTCGCCTACGCGCGCGCCTTCCGCGACCTCGGCGATTTCGTCGTCTACGTCGGCGACGGCGCGAGCGATCTCCCGGCGGCGCGCCTCGCCCCGGCCGTCTTCGCCCGCAGCACCCTCCGCGAACGGCTCGAAGGCGAACATCCCCGGCTCTACCCCTTCGAAACGTTCCACGACGTCATCGCCGTGCTCGAACAGGAGGCTCCCCGGTGGCTCGCATCCTCCTCCTCTACGACTCCCGCGGAGGGCTGACTGCCCGCCTCGCCGATGCGGTCGAGGCCGGCATCCGCGAGGCCGGCGGCGAATGCCTCCGCCGCACCGTCGGCGAGGCCGTGCCCTCGGACCTCCTCGCCTGCGACGGCCTCGTCGTCGGCTCCCCGAACTGGAGCGGCGTCACCGGCCGCCTCAAGCAGTGGTTCGACGACAGCGGCGACCTCTGGGAATCGGGCGAGCTTGCCGGCCTGCCCGCCGGCGCCTTCACCGCCGGCTTCTCGCGGTCGGCCGGCACCGAGGCCACGCTCTTGCAGCTCCTCCACCTCCTGCTCGCCCACGGCATGCTCGTCGTCGGACTCCCCTGGAGCGAGCGCATGCGCCGGTCCGGCTCCTACTACGGGGCGACCGCCCACGGCGACGTCACTCCCGACGACGAGGACCAGGCCCGCGCCCTCGGCGCCCGCGTCACGGAATTCGCCCGCCGGCTCCGGGCGTCCCGGCCGTGAAAACCGGCGCCCGGTACGGCTGGAGGAACCAGCCGCCCCCGACGAGGTCGCGGAAGACCGTCAGGCGCCGGCCGCCCTCCAGCTCCACCTCGAAGTAGATCCGCGCGACCTCCTCCCGCCACCACTCGTCGTCGATCCGCCAGCGGTCGTGGATCGCTGCTACCCGCCGGAACCGCCCCTGCCAGGCGATCGCCCGCGGTTCGCCCGCCGCGTCCGCCTCCACCGCCAGCCCGCGCGGCCGGTTCAGGAACCGTAGGCCACGAGCGCCAGCTGACGCTCCGGGATCCGTGACCATGGCTGCACCTCCACGATGCGGAAGACCTGCGCTGCGCCGGCCCGGGCATGCAGCTGCGCGATCGCCTCATCGAGCTCGCGCCGCCGGCCCTGCCCGGCTGCCCAGAGCAGCTGCTGATGGGCGTACTCGCTGCACGCCCCGTTCAGCTCCACCCCCACGCTCACGGCCGGGGCCGGCAGCCGCAGCGTCTCCAGCTTCGCCCGCAGCACGAAGAGCGCGTGCCGCGGGTCCGCCGTCGGCTCCCGGAAGGCGAGCCGCCGGCTCACCCGGGCGCCGTCCTCCAGCCCCGCCCACCAGGTGACGATGCGCACGGCCCGGCCCTGGAGCTCCGGGTTCCCGAACGCCCGCCCCAGCGCCGCTTCGCTCCCTGCCAGCAGCGCCCCCAGCGAGACCGCCGGCGCCGGCAGGTCCACCTCCTCCCGCACCCGCAGCGCTGCCGGCGCCGGCTGCAGCCGGGCATCGTCCCGCCCGTTCGCCAGCTCCCACGCCCGCCGGCCCGCCGGCCCGAACTGCGCCTGCAGCGCCGAGAGCGGCAGCCCGGCCAGCTGCCCCAGCCGTTCGATGCCGAACAGCCGCAGCCGCTGGTGCATCGCCGGCTCCACCGGCAGCACCTCCACCGGCAGGTGTGCGAGGAACTCCCGCTCCCGCCCCGGCGCGATGACGATCGCCTGCCGCGGCCCGCCGCGCTCCCCCGCCACCCGGAAGCCCAGTCCCAGTGCGCTGCAGGCCGCGTGCGCTGCGAACACCGTCGTCGCCGCCCCTGCCAGCACCGGCAGCCCCGTCGCCCCCGCGAGCCCCTCCTGCAGCTGCGCCAGGTAGGCCGCCGGCCCCAGGCCCGCGAGCGCCGGCAGCCCCCGGATCTCGCAGTGCAGGTGCCCGTCCCCTGCCTCCTCCACCAGCGGGCTCCGCTCCCGCAGCAGCTCCGCCAGCCGCTCCGCTTCCGCCCGGATCGCCGAAGCCGCCAGCGGCAGGAAGACCGCCCCCGGGCAGAGCGCCAGCGCCCGCCGCAGGCTCATCCCCGGCGCAACCCCCGCTGCCATCGCCTCCGCCGAGCACGCCGTCACCTCCGCGTGCTCCTCCGGCGAGCCCCCGACCACCACCGGCCGCCCCGCCAGCCGCGGGTCATCCCGCCGCGCGATCGCGATCGCAAACCACGGCACCTGGATGCAGGCGAAGTCCATCGGACTTCCGAGATTAGAACATCAGTTCTACGATCGGAAGAGCCCGAACGTGAAAATTTTGCACCCTCAGGGTGCCGCCGCCTGCTCCCCGCCCCGCAGCCCGGCCGCCGCCAGCGTCGCCTCGAACGAAGCGATCGCCACCTCCACCTGGCTGTCGTCCGGCACCTTCGTCGTCAGCCCCTGCAGCGCGATGTTCGGCGCGAACAGCGCCCGCACGAACCCGTTCTCCCGGTAGCGCGCCCCGAACCGCAAGATTTCATAACTCACGCCCGCGATCAGCGGCACCAGCAGGATCCGCGAAGCCGTCCGCACCGCCAGCCCCTCATCCACCAGCAAGTCGAACACGAAGAACGTCAGCAGCGCCACCACCACCACCACGAGCAGGAAGCTCGTCCCGCAGCGCTGGTGCTCCTTCGGAAAATTCCGCACCTCCGCCACCGTCAGCGGCCGCCCCGCCTCGTAGGCGTGGATCGTCATGTGCTCCGCCCCGTGGTACTGGAACACCCGCCGGATATCCGGGATGAGCCCGATCGCCGCGATGTACCCGACGAACAGCCCCAGCCGCAGCAGCCCCTCCACCAGCACGATCCAGAACCGCGGCACGTCCCACCGCTCCAGCACGTTCGCCAGCAAAATCGGCGCCGCGAAGAACACCGCGACGACGAACACCAGCGCCAGCAGCATCGTCCCGAAGAACGCCTTCTCCGGGAACTCCACCGGCTTCCCGTCCTCGCTCTCTTCTTCTTCGAAAGCGATGCGCGATGAGAAGTTCAGCGCCCGCATCCCCAGCGCCAGCGTCTCCCACAGCACCACCACCCCCCGCACGAGCGGGATCCGCCGGCTCCGCCCCGTGTAGATGCCGCTCAGCCGCTCGGAGTGCGTCACGATGTGGCCCTTCGGGTGCCGCACGGCGACCGCCATGTGCTCCGGCCCCCGGATCATCACCCCTTCGATGACGGCCTGGCCGCCGTAGTACACCTGCGCCGGTTCTGCCCCCATGCACGGCCCCCGAAATGGAAAAGGGGCGCCCGCGGGCGCCCCTTTCGTCCTTCTCCAGCCGCTTAGCCGCGCTGGAACCGCCGGTTGAACCGCTCCACGCGGCCCGCCGTGTCCACGATGCGCTGCTCGCCCGTGAAGAACGGGTGGCACACGTTGCAGACATCGATGTGGATCGTCGGCTTCGTCGAGCGCGTCTTGATCTCGTTCCCGCAGGAGCAGTGAATCGTCGCTTCGACGTACTGCGGATGAATCCCTGCCTTCATGTCCTCGTCCCTCAGGCTTCCTCGAGCGCGTACACGCTCACCTTCTTCCGCCGCCCCTTGGCGAACGGTTCGAACTTCACCCGCCCATCGATGAGCGAGAAGATCGTGTAGTCGCGGCCGAGCCCCACGTTCTCGCCCGGGTGGAACCGCGTCCCCTTCTGCCGGATGAGAATCGAGCCCGGCTTCACGACTTCGCCGTCGAAATGCTTCACGCCCAGCCGCTTGCTGTTGCTGTCGCGGCCGTTCTTCGAGCTGCCGACACCCTTCTTGTGCGCCATCTCGCTACCCCTTCGTAATCGACTCGACGACCAGCCGCGTCACCGGCTGCCGGTGCCCGAACTTCCGCCGGTACCGCACCTTGTTCTTGTACTTCATGAACACCAGCTTCGGCGCCCGCCCGTGCTGCGTAATCCGCGCGCGGACCTTCGCGCCCTCCACCAGCGGCGTCCCGACCGTCACGTTCGGGCCATCGAGGACCATCATCACATCCAGGTCCACGATATCCCCCGGCTCGCCGTCGAGCCGGCTCACTTCGAATTCCTGCCCCTCAACGAGGCGCAACTGGCGCCCATCGGCGCGAACGATCGCTTCCATAGCTCAATACTCCCGGATTTGCCGAGGCGGTTCTTCAAGTGTCGCGTCAGCCCCGGGTCCAGTCAACGAACCCGGGGCTGCATCCATCTCCGTGCCCGCTGCGGGTCAGCCCCCGCCGCCATCCGTCCGCGCCTGGTTGCCAGCCTCCCAGGCGAGGCCCGTCGCCGGCTTCGGCTCGAACGCGGGCCGCCGCGGCGCCTCGTCGGCGGCCGGTTTCGGCGCCGCTTCCTGCTTCGGCTCTGCCATGTCCGGCGGCGGCCACGGCTCGTCCGGGTCGCTGTTCAGCAGCCGCACCAGCGCGTCGCCCTCCAGCGTTTCGACCTCGATGAGCACGTTCGCCAGCTTGTCCAGCAGCTTCCGGTGCTCCAGCAGGATCTTCGTCGCCGTCGCGTGTGCCTCGTCGATCAGCTCGCGGACCTCTTCGTCGATCTCTTCCGCAATCTTCTCGCTGTAGTCGCGCGTCTCGGAAATCTCCCGCCCGAGGAAGATCAGCTCCTCGGTCTTCCCGAACGTCCGCGGCCCGAGCTTCTTGCTCATCCCCCAGCGCGTCACCATGGAGCGCGCGATGCGCGTCACCTGCTGGATGTCGCTCGATGGCCCCGTCGAGGCCTCGCCGAAGACGATCTCCTCCGCCGCGAGCCCGCCGAGCGCGCTCGCCATCCGGTCCTTGAACATCGACGGCGTGTGATAGCTCGTGTCCTCGCCGAGGAAGCGGGTGTGCCCGCCGCTCATCCCGCGCGACACGATCGTCACCTTGTACACCGGGTCGTGATGCTTCAGGAAGTGCGCCACGATGACGTGGCCGCCTTCGTGGTAGGCCGTCACCTTCTTCTCGAGGTCGCTCATCACCTTGCTCTTCCGCTCCGGCCCGAGGATGACCCGGTCGATCGCCTCGAGGAACTCCTTCATCGTGATGATCTTCTTGTTCCGCCGCGCCGCGAGGATGGCCGCCTCGTTCACGAGGTTCGCGAGGTCCGCCCCCGAGAAGCCGGAGGTCGCTTTCGCCAGCACGCCGACCTCGACATCGTCCGCGATCGGCTTCCCTTTCATGTGGACGCTCAGGATCGCTTCGCGCCCCTTGATGTCCGGCGCGTCGAGCACCACCTTCCGGTCGAACCGGCCCGGCCGCAGCAGCGCCGGGTCGAGGATATCCGGCCGGTTCGTCGCCGCGATGACGATGACGTTCGTGCCAGTGTCGAAGCCGTCCATCTCGACGAGGATCTGGTTCAGCGTCTGCTCACGCTCATCGTGCGAGCCGCCGAGGCCCGCCCCGCGCTGCCGGCCGACCGCGTCGATTTCGTCGATGAACACGATGCAGGGCGCGTTCTTCTTCGCCTGGTCGAAGAGGTCACGCACGCGGCTCGCGCCGACACCCACGAACATCTCCACGAACTCGGAACCCGAGATGCTGAAGAACGGCACGCCCGCCTCGCCGGCCACCGCCCGCGACAGCAGCGTCTTGCCCGTGCCCGGCGGGCCAACGAGGAGCACGCCCTTCGGAATCCGCGCGCCCAGCGCCGCGAACTTCTCCGGGTACTTCAGGAACTCGACGACTTCCGCGAGCTCCTCCTTCGCCTCATCGACGCCCGCGACATCCGCGAACGTCACCGTCACCTTGCTCCCCGTGAACAGCCGCGCCCGGCTCTTGCCGAAGCTCATCGCCTGCGAATTCGAGCCCTGCGCCTGCCGCATGATGAGCAGCAGGAAGAGGCCGAACAGCAGGAACGGCAGGATGTTCAGCAGCAGCCCGAGGAACGGCCCGAACCCGGAGCTGTCCTTGTACTCGAGGTTGACCGCTGGCACGCCCTCGGCCGTCCCCGGCGCCCGGCTCAGCGCCACCCCGCGCTGCGTCAGGATGTCTTCGATGTTCGTGTTCGGCCCGACCTTCGCCGTGACGACCTTCCCGGTCTCTTCGTTCGGCTGCCGGATGTAGGTGACCGTCAGGTCGCGCCCGTCGACCTCGATCTTCTCGATTCGCCCGCGCTCAGCGTCCGTGATGACCTGCCCGAATTCGACCGACTGGTGGTCGCTCCCGTTCGCGAAGAACGCGAAGAAGATGGCGATGACCGCGACGATGACGAGGAGCCAGAAGAAACTGTTGCGAATCCAGCGGGAATACAATAGGAATCTCCGTGCGGCGCAGTCGGGGGCTGCGCTCATCCCGAGTATAGCAGAGGGCCCCCGCCGTGCCTGTGGGCGACGTAAGCGCGCCTGTACGCCGCCTGCGCGGGACGCTCCTCTTCTACCCTACGTCACCGCGCGCGCCCCGGCGCACCCCTTCGCCCAAAATCCCCGCATCGCCCCCTGCCGCCGCAGCCGCTACGCTGTAGCCCGTCCCTACACCCCCTCACCCTCAGGAGGCTCCAGCTCCATGAAGCTCGCATTCGTCGGCGGCACCGGTCCCGAAGGCCTCGGGCTCGCCATGCGGTTCGCCCGCGCCGGCCACGCCGTCGCCATCGGTTCCCGCTCCGCCGAGCGCGGCGAAGAAGCCGCCGCCAAAGTCCGCGAGGCCGTCCCCGGCGCTGCCGCGACCGGCGGCGACAACGCTGCCGTCGTCCGCGACGCCGATGTCGTCTTCCTCACCTTCCCCTACAGCGGCCAGGCCGCAACCCTCGAGTCTCTCAAGGGCGACCTCGCCGGGAAGATCGTCTGCAACGTCGTCGCCCCGCTCGAGTTCCGCCAGGGCGTCGGCGCCGTCGCCCTCGATGTCCCCGGCGGCAGCGCCCTCCAGGAGGCCATCGCGCAGCTCCCCGAATCCCGCGTCGTCTCCGCCTTCCAGAACCTCAGCGCTGAAGAGCTCCAGCACCTCGACCACCCCATCGAGGCCGACGTCCTCGTCTGCGGCAAGGACGCCGAGGCGAAGCAGGTGATCATCAGCCTCGCCAACGAGATCGCCGGCGTCCGCGGCATCGATGCCGGCGGCCCCTCCCAGAGCCGCTACGTCGAAATGCTCACCTCGCTCCTCATCAACCTCAACCGCAAACACAAGACCCAGACCAGCATCCGCATCGTGGGGATCTGACCATGCCCGTCACCGAGCGCTCCGGCGCCCGCATCTGGTACGACACCCGGGGCGAAGGCGACCCCCTCGTCATGGTCTACGGCATCGGCGGCCACTCCGCCGACTGGTGGGATGAGTTCCCCGCCCTCCTCGCCCGCCGTTACCGCCTCGTGCTCGTCGACAATCGCGGCACCGGCAACTCCGAGAAGCCTGCCGCCCCGTGGACCATGTCCGACATGACGGCCGACGTCATGGCCGTCGCCGACGAACTCGGCCTCGAACGCTTCCACCTCCTCGGCTGCTCGCTCGGCTCCATCATCGTCCGCCACGTCGTCCGCGAGTACGGCCCGGCGCGCATCCGCTCACTCAGCCTTCTTTGCCCGCCGAACGGCATCCCGGCGACCGAGGAGGATCTCCGCACCGCCCTCTTCTGGGACCCGGCGAAGCCGCTCATCGAGTCCGCCCGCGCGGCCTGGCCGATCATCCACCCGCCCGCCTGGATCGCCGCCAACGAGGCCGAGCTCGTCCGCCGCTTCGAGCTCACCATGCAGAACCCGACCCCGGCGCGCACCTTTCAGTTCCAGCTCCAGGCCGCCCAGGCCGCGCCGGACCCCAACCCGGCGGTCGATGCCGCGCCCTTCCCCGTCCTCATCATGCACGGCACCATCGACCGACTCGTGCCGCCAGCCAACGCGGAGCTGCTCGCCAACCAGGTGCCGCGCGCCCGCCTCGCCTGGCTCGAAGGCGACAGCCACAACTTCTGGGCGCACGACCCGGAGCGGTCCGCCGCCGTCCTCCTCGACTTCCTCGATGCCGTCCCCTGACTGGCGGCCCCGGAGGTGACCCCGTGAGCTCCCTCGAAATCTTCGGTATCCCGGGCCTCCCGGAAATCACCCCCGGCACCGACCTCGCCGTTGCCATCGCGGACGCCGCCGACGCGGCCGGCAAACCCCTGCGCGACGGCGACATCCTCGTCGTCACCTCGAAAATCGTCTCCAAGGCCGAGGGCCGGGTCGTCGAACTCGCCTCCGTCGAGGTCTCCCCCTTCGCCCGCCAGTACGCTGAGCGCTGGGAGAAGGACCCGGCAGTCATCGAACTCGTCCTCCGTGAAGCACGCCGCGTCGTCCGCCAGGTCGGCCCTGTCCTCATCACCGAGACCCGCCACGGCTTCGTCTGCGCGAACTCCGGCGTCGACCAGTCCTCGTCGGGCGGTCACGGCCTCGCCGTCCTCCTCCCCGAAGACCCGGACGCGAGCGCCCGCCGCATCCGCCAGGGCCTGAAGGCCCGCGGCGCCGACGTCGCCGTCATCATCTCGGACACCTTCGGCCGCCCCTGGCGGGAGGGCCAGACCGACGTTGCCATCGGCATCGCCGGCATGCACCCGATCACCAGCTACATCGGCCAGGTCGACCCGCACGGCCACGAGTTCCGCGTCCAGGCCCTCTGCACCGCCGACGAACTCGCCGGCGCCGCCGAACTCGTCAAGGGCAACCTCTCCCGCGTTCCTGCCGCCGTCATCCGCGGCCTCCCCTGGCAGCCCGACGAGGAGGCGACGATGCAGCTCATCATCCGCGAATCGGAGCGCGACCTCTTCCGCTAGGCCCCGCGGCTACAGCCCCACCGGCAGGTTCGCCGTGTACCCCTGCGACGGGCTGCCCGACATCTCCGCCAGCTGCAGCTGCCAGCCGTCCCGGAAGATACCATCCGTCTGCAGGCTCACCCGCGTGAGGTTCCGCGCGCTCTGTTCATAGCCCGCCGTCGCGTAGACGGCTTCGCAGACATCCTGCGGGAACGCCAGCTGCGACGTTGCGACTTTGTTCGCCGAAGAGGTCGCCTTCTCGAGGCTCGGGTACACCTCGAAGTGGATGTGCGGCCACCGCCCGGCATAGCACCCGGGAAAGATGCTCTCGAACGTCACCACCCCGTTTGCGTCCGAAGCCTGCACGCCCCGGAGGTAGTTTTCGTTCGGCAGGTTGTACATCGAGTACTGCCCCTCCCGGTCGCAGTGCCAGAGGTACACCGCCGCGCCCTCGATCGGCCGGCAGCCGTTCTTCGTGTCGAGCAGGGTCAGCCGCACGGTCAGCGGCACCCCCTGCGCCTGCGTCGCCGAAATCCCGAGGCTCGAGCGGATGTCCCGCCGGACGATGCCGCTCTGCACGAGCGCATTCGGCCCGTTCGAACCGTCGCCCGGGAACGGCCCGGCCGTCTCCGTTGGGATGACGCCCGTGCAGGCCGAGGCCGGCGTCGCCTGCGTGGGGATCGGCGAGACGTTCGCCCCCGCGCTGCTCCCCGCCGCGGCGGCCGTCGGGGACGGGGTCGCGCCGGACCCGTTCCCTGCCGCCGGCGAGGCGGTCCCGCTGCCGCTGCCAGCGCTCGAACTGCCGCTGTCGCTGCAGCCAACCAGCGCAATCGCCGCCACCCCGCCGAACAGCCGCAGTGCGTTCCGACGGCTCAGCTGCGCCCGCAGCGTCTCGAGGTCGAATTGCAGGCCGCGGTCGGTGATGTCGTCGTCGCCGTCGTGGCGGTGTTCGGGAATACGGGGCACCTGTCGTCGCATGGGAAACTCCTTCGAGCCGCCGGGCAACTCCGGCGGGGCTGCTGCCAATTCCGCCATGCTGCCCCCGCAGGCAAGGTAAAGAGATTCAGGAACCGGAAAGCCCGGATGGCCGCGGCCGCACCGCCTCCAGCAGCCGCCCCGCCCGCTGCAGCTGCCGCGGGTTCAGCGTCACCAGCCGGTCGCCCAGCGTCTCCGCCACCGCGAAGTAGAGCGCGTCGCTCCCGCGCAGCTGGTGCTCCGCCGCCAGCGCCGCCGCCCGCTCCGCCAGCGGCAGCGCGACCGGCAGGAATTCGAACAGCGGCGAGACCCGCAGGTGCTGCTCGACCTGCCGCGCCAGCTGCCCGTCCCCGGTGCCCGCCGCGATCGCCGCCGAGACCTCCGCCAGCGCGATGACCGGCGACCGCAGCGGCTCGCCGTCGGCGATCGCCTCCCGCAGCCACGCGACCGTTGCCTCGTGCTGGCGATCCTTCGCGTTGAACAGCGAAACGAAGACGCTCGCATCGACCGTCGCCATCAGCGGTCCCCGCCCGCGCCATCCGCCAGCGTCGGCAGTGTGAGCCACGCCGCCCCGATCGCCTCCGCCAGCCGCTCGATCGCCGCAATCTCTGCCTGCGCCTGCCCCCGCTCTACCCCGGCGATGTCCCGTTCCGAAAACGGCCGTAGCGTCGCCACCGGCTCGCCGTTCACCGTGATGACGTAGACCGCGCGCTCTTCGCGCACGGCGCGCACCACTTGCGTCGTTTCGTTCTTCAGCTGCCGGACGCCGATTTGCCGAATCACCGCAGTGTCCCCGTGGCCACATCGTGGCTACGCCGCGCCGAACGGTCAAGCCGCGCCTGCCTGACGCCGGGCCCGGCCGCTGCTACGATGCCCCCGTGGAACCGGCGACCGTGCGCGTCAAGCTCCTCCGCGATGGCGCCCGCCTCCCCACCCGTGCCACCGACCTCGCCTCCGGCTTCGACCTCTCCGCCTGCATCGAGGCGCCCGTGACGGTCGGCAACCGCCCCGTGCTCGTCCCCACCGGGATTGCCCTCGAAATTCCGCCCGGCATCGATGCCCAGGTCCGCCCGCGAAGCGGCCTCGCCCGCAGCGGCGTCCTTTGCACCTTCGGCACCATCGACGCCGACTACCGCGGCGAACTCCTCGTCACGCTCTACACCATCGCCCCCGGCATCGAACACGTCGTCGAGCCCGGGGACCGGATCGCCCAGATCGTGTTCGGGCTGCTCGCGCCTGCCCGCTTCGAACTCGCCGCCGACCTCGCGCCCACTGCCCGCGGCGCGGGCGGCCACGGGAGCACCGGGCGGTGAGCTACCTTTACGTAGCGCTCGGGGCCATCATCGGCGCGCCCCTGCGCTACTTCGTCGGGAGCCACGTGAAACCCGGCCTCATCGGCAACTTCCCCCTCGGCACCTTCGTCGTCAACGTCACCGGCTGCTTCATCATCGGCCTGTTGCTCGAATACGCCGCCGAGCGCGGCTCGCTCTCCCGCGAGGCGCGCCTCTTCATCGTGACTGGCTTCCTCGGCAGCTATACGACCTTCTCCGCCTTCGGCTGGGAGACCTACGACCTCGTCAAAGTCTCCGAGCCGTGGACCGCTGCTGCCTACGCCGGCCTTTCCCTGTTCGTCGGCATCCTCGCCGTCTGGGCCGGGGCCGTCATCGCCCGCGCCCTCCCGTAGGACGCTGGAACGTAGCCCGCAGCCGGGTATCCTGATTTGGTTACCTGATCCGGGGTTCTCTCACCATGTCCTACGAACTCGATACGCTCGTGCCCAACGCGGCGCCGGCCGAACGCCCTGACTTCAACAGCGGCGATACCGTCCGCGTCCACGCCAAGGTCGTCGAAGGCAACCGGGAGCGCATCCAGGTCTTCGAAGGCGTGGTCATCCGCAAGCGGAATAAGGGCCTCTCCTCGAACTTCACCGTCCGCAAAATCGCCGCCGGCCAGGTCGGCGTCGAACGCACCTTCCCGCTCCACAGCCCGCGCGTCGACAAGATCGAAGTCGTCCGCCGCGGCAAGGTCCGCCGGAAGAACCTCTACTACCTCCGCGGCCTCTCCGGCAAAGCCGCCCGCATCAAGGAGAAGCGGTAGCCCGCGCGGTCTGCTGCGCAGCGCACCCGAGAAGCAAGAGGCCCCGGGAAACCCCGGGGCCTTCGCATGTGCCGTTGGGCCGCGCCAGCCTACTCGCCGAGCGCCCCCGCGACCGGCAGCGGCGGCGCGCCGGCCTGGCCTTCGCGCCCGGGCTCCCCGGGCGGGCCGCCCGCCACCGTCCGCCGCAGCGGCAGCTCCGGCATCATGAACGCCAGCACCGCGCACAGGATCGCCGCCGCCACAGCGCCCCAGTAGATGTGCCGCACCGCGATCACCACCCCTTCGCCCTGCGCATCGTGCGTCCGCGCCAGCAGATTCTCCCCGTCCGGCATCTGCAGGATGGATTGCTCGATGCGGGCGTAAACGGCCTCGTTCAGCCGGATCGTCGGGTCGTCCAGCTGCTGCACCAGCTGCGGCCCGAGCGTCGCCTTGTCCTCCGCCGTCAGCCGGGCCGAGAACTCCGCGTGGTACGTGTTCGCGAGGATGGCGCCGAACACCGCAATGCCCAGCACGCTCCCGATCTGCCGGAAGAACTGGCTCGCCGAGCTCGCCACCCCGATGTACTGGTACCCCACCGCGTTCTGCACCACGAGCGACATCGTCGGCAGCACCAGCCCGAACCCGAGCCCCAGCACCACCATCGTCGCGCTCACCTGCCACAGCTTCGTGTCGAGGCTCACCTGCGTCAGCAGCCCCAGCGCCGAGGCGATGAGCACCGTGCCGAAGAACGTCTGCCATTTGTACCGCCCGGTCCGCGCGATCACCTGCCCGCCGACCACGCTCGTGACCAGCACGCCGAGGCTCTGCGGCGTCGTGATGACGCCCGACTCGGTGGCCGAGGCCCCAAGCGCCGTCTGCACGTAAATCCCGAGGAACTGGAACGCCCCGAACACGCCGAACCCGAACGTGAACACGACGAGGTTCGAGAGCAGGAACACCCGGTTCCGGAACAGGTGCAGCGGCAGCGTCGGCTCCGGGTGCCGCAGCTCCTGCAGCACGAACAGCCCGACCAGCACGACCGAGCCCGCCAGCAGCCCGACGATCTGCGGCGAATCCCACGCGTACTTCTCGCCAGCCCACACGAGCGCCAGCAGCGCCATCACGGAGGCCGCCGAGAGCAGCGCCGCGCCGAGGAAGTCCAGCTTCGGCGACCCGCTCCGCGCCTTCGCCGGCAGGTTGAACCAGATCGCCGGGATCGCGATCAGCCCCACCGGGATGTTGATGTAGAACACCCATCGCCAGCTCAGCGTGTCCGTCAGGAAGCCGCCGAACGTCGGCCCGACCACGCTCGCGAGGCTGAACACCCCGGTGAACAGCCCGATGTACTTCCCGCGCTCAGCCGGCGCGAAGAGGTCGCCCATCGTCGCGAACACCGAGGCGAAGATCATCCCGCCGCCGAGGCCCTGCAGCGCCCGCATCCAGATCAGCACCGGCATGTTCGGCGCCGCCCCGCACGCCGCCGAGGCGACCATGAACAGGAACACCCCGCCGATGAGGAAGAGCTTCCGCCCGTAGATGTCGCCCAGCTTGCCCACCAGCGGAATGACGACCGTCGACGTCAGCATGTAGCTCGTGAACAGCCACGAGAGCAGCGTGAACCCGCCGAGGTCGGCCAGGATCCGCGGCGTCGCCGTCGAAACCACGGTCTGGTCCAGCGCGCCGATGAACAGCGACACCATCAGGCTCCCGAGGAGGAGCCACTTCTGGCGCGGTGTCAGCGTCTCACCGAGCGGCTGGGTTGCCGGCGCTGCAGTCATCCGTCCCCTCCTACGTTCACGTGAGCGTGAACCATGCGTTCGAGCGTACATAGTTCGCCCTCACCGAACAATTGGGGCCGCCCGGGACCCCAATTGGTGTCACGCTCAGCACCACGCCAGCCGCGCCGTCTCGCCGTCGAACCAGACGATCGCCGCCTGCCCGAACTCGCGCCCGAGCGCCACCGCGTCGTCCAGCGTTGCGCCGAACACGGCGAACGACGGCTCCCGGTGGGCCCCGTCCGGCGAGCGGCCCTCCGCCGGCAGCCACCGCCACCCCCGCCGCTCGATCTCGGCCTGCAGCGCCCGGTTCCGCGCCTCGTTCTCCTCCCGTCCCGGCCGCTCCCGGCCCGGGTTCCACGCCGTGACCAGCGCGAACGTCCCCGGCGCGCCCGGTACGCGCTCCCCGATGCGGAACGCGGCCCGACCTCCCGGCAGCTCGACCTCGTACACCGCCTCCCGGTACAGCCGGTCGAGCTCCGGGTCCGGCGGCTCATCCCGGCCGTGCGGCGTAGAATCGCCCACCATGGAACAGCCCCTGCACTTCGAATCTCGCGGTCCCGTCGGCATTCTCACCCTCAACCGGCCCGAGCGCCTCAACGCCATCGACCACGCGATGCTCCGCGCCCTCCGCGCCTTCTTCGATGCGCGCCACCGCGACTTCGCGACCCGCGTCATCGTCATCACCGGCGCCGGCCGCGGCTTCTGCGCCGGCCTCGACCTCAAAGCCGGCGCCGAACAGGGCCCCTGGCAGCCGGGCGTCGGCCCCGTCCAGGATTCCCTCACCTTTCAGGAAGATATCGCCGACCTGATGGTGAAGATGCGCGAATGCCCCCAGGCGCTCATCGCCGCGGTCAACGGCCCCGCGACCGGCGGCGGCCTCTCCATCGCGCTCGCCTGCGACATGCGCATCGGCACCGCCGCCGCGCGCTTCGCCTGCTCCTACCTCAACCTCGGCCTCGGCGGCGCCGACGTCGGCTCCTCCTACTTCCTCCCCAAAATCGTGGGCATGGCCCACGCCGCCGACATGCTCTACTCCGGCCGCATCGTCGATGCGCAGGAAGCGCGCGAGATGGGCCTCCTCACCCGCATCGTCGAGCCCGACGACCTTCTCCCGGCAGCCCTCGCCATCGCGGACGGTATCGTTCGCAAGGCGAGCCCGCTCGGCCTCCGCCTCACGAAGCAGGTGCTGAACGAGACCGTCAACGGCATCTCGCTCCAGGCCGCGCTCAAGCTCGAAAACCGCAACCAGATCCTCGCCAGCCAGACGCAGGACGCCCGCGAAGCCCGGCAGGCGTGGTTCGAAAAACGCGACCCCGCCTGGCGCGACGCCTGACCCTCGAACATCGGCGGGAAACCGCGAGGCCCCGGGACGTCCCGGGGCCTCGCGCGTAATCGCCTCGCTGGCTGGGGATGGAGGATTCGAACCCCCACATACAGATCCAGAGTCTGCTGTCCTACCCTTAGACGAATCCCCAGCGCGGCCTCCAGATTACCAATCCTTCCGCGCCTGCGCCAAGTTTTCGCTACCCGAGCCGCGCCCGCGCCGCCCGCAGCCGCGCCAGCGTCCGCTCCCGCCCGAGAATCGCCGCCGAATCGAACAGCGGGATGCCCGTCGGCCGGCCCATCACCGCTACGTACAGCACCGGGATGAACTTCCGCAGCTTCATGCCCAGCGGCTCCTCCAGCCCGCGCAGCGCAGCCTCCACCGCCGCCGTCGTCCATTCCGCCTCGCCGATGGCATCGAGCCGCACCAGCGCCTCGTCCAGCACCCGCACCGCCGTCGCGGCGTCGCCGACCCGCTCCGCCAGCAGCGACGTCTCGTACTCCGGCGCGTCGTAGGTGAACAGGAAGGCGATGAGCCCCGGGATCTCTTCGAGCAGCGTCACCCGCTCCCGGAGCAGCGGCGCCGCCGCCCGCACCACCGCCTCATCCAGCGGCCGCGGGATGGACGCCGGCAGCCCCCGGTCGGCCCACTCCGCCACCAGACGCACCCACCGCTCCTCGTCCATCGCGCGGATGTAGTGCCCGTTCAGGTAGTTCAGCCGCTCGATGTCGAACACGGCCGGGTTCGGCACCACCCGCGCGAGGTCGAAGTGCCGCGTCAGCTCCTCCGCGCTGATGATCGTCGTGTGGTCGTCCAGCGACCACCCGAGGAAGGCGAGGAAGTTCAGCATCGCCTCCGGCAGGTAGCCCCGCTCCCGGTAGTCGAGCAGCGCCGTGTCCCCGGACCGCTTGCTCAGCTTCTTGTGGTCCGGCCCGAGGATGAGCGGGAGGTGCGCCCACGCCGGCTGCTCCCAGCCGAGCGCCTCGTACAGCTGGATGTGCTTCGGCGCGCTCGAAATCCACTCGTCGCCACGGATGCAGTGGCTGATCGCCATCGCCGTGTCGTCGACCACGACCGCGAGGTGGTAGGTCGGGAACCCGTCCGACTTCAGCATCACGAAGTCGTCTTGCAGCGCGTTCTCGAAGACCACCTCGCCGCGGATGACGTCGTGCAGCACCGTCACGCCCTCCCGCTCCATGGCGAACCGGATGACGTGCGGCTCATCCTTCGCCCGTGCGGCCGATTCCGCCGGGTCGATCCGCCGGCAGAGCCCGTCGTAGCCCGGCGGCTGCTTCGCCGCAGCCTGCGACGCGCGCAGCGCATCGAGTCGCTCCGGCGTGCAGAAACACCGGTACGCGCGGCCCCGTTCGATGAGCAGCTCCGCCGCCTCCCGGTAGCGCGGCAGCCGCTCGGACTGGAAGTACGGCCCGTGCGGCCCGCCGATGTCCGGGCCCTCGTCCCAGTCGATGCCGAGCCAGCGGAGGCTTTCCATGATCGCCTCCACCGCGCCTTCGACGTACCGGTTCCGGTCGGTGTCTTCGATCCGCAGGATGAACTTACCGCCGCGCGCCCGCGCATACGCCCAGCTGAACAGCGCCGAGCGGATGTTGCCCACGTGGGGGTTCCCCGTCGGGCTCGGGGCGTAGCGGGTGCGTACAGGCCGATCGGTCACGAATCCTCGCCTCGCTCGAGGGTCGCCGGCGGAACCGCCGCGTACCGAGAGGCTACCGCCTCCCCTGCGATGGCGCGAATCGCCTCCAGCAGGTCGCCCGGCGCCGGCGCGCCCGCCCGCAGCACCCCGCCCGCCGGGTGCGGCACCGCGATTTGCAGCGCGTGCAGCAGCTGCCGGGCACCCGGCTCGGCCCGCCCGTACACCGCATCCCGCGCTACCGGCGTTCCCGCCGCCGCGAGGTGGACGCGAATCTGGTGGGTCCGGCCCGTCTCGGGGTACACCTCCAGCACCGCGCGCCCTTCGCCGCTCGCGACCACCCGGTACTCCGTCCGCGCCGGCCGGCCCCGGCTCGTGACCGCCATCCGCGTCCGGTCCCGCGGGTCGCGGTCGATTGGCGCCTCGATGACCGCATGCGGCTGCGCCGGCACCCCGTCGACCACCGCGAGGTAGACCTTCTTCGCCAGCCGCTCTTCGAACGCCCGGCTCAGCGCCGCCTGCGCCGCTGGCGTCTTCGCCAGCAGCAGCACGCCGCTCGTCTCCTTGTCGAGCCGGTGCACGATGCCCGCCCGCTCGGCATCGAATTCCCCCGCAGCGTCGCCCAGCTTCGCGAGCCACCAGCCCGCGACCGACGGCCCGGTATCCCCGGGCGCCCCGTGGACCGCGAGCCTCGCCGGCTTGTCGACCGCCGCCAGCAGCTCGTCCTCGTACACTACCGGCAGATCGAACTCCGGCTCGCCCGGCGCGTGTGCGGCCGGCTCCAGCACCACGACCACGCGGTCGCCCGGCGCGACCGCCGCCGATTTCCGCGCTGCAGTGCCGTTCACGCGCACGAGGCCCCGCTCGATCAGCCGCTGCGCCCGCGCCCGCGAGAAGCCTTCGAGCGACGCCGCGACGAACGCGTCGAGCCGGCACCGTTCGGCGGCTAGGAGTTCGATGGCCCGTCCTTCTCCGGCGGCTGGAACACCATGGTCCACAGCAGGATCACCACCCCGATGCTGATCGCCGAATCGGCGACGTTGAACGCCGGCCAGTTCGGCACCTTCAGAAAGTCGACGACCCGGCCCTCGCTCACCCGGTCGATCAGGTTGCCGACCGCGCCGCCCAGCATGAGCGCCAGCCCGAGGCGAACGACCGGCTGCGCGAACCCCGGGTTGAACAGGTAGATGAGAATCGCCGCCAGCCCTGCGAGGCTCGCGATGATCAGGAGCGGCCCCGCGCCCTGCAGGATGCCGAACGCCGCCCCCGTGTTCGTCACGTGCACGATGCGGAAAAACGGCAGCACGTCGATGCTGTCACCGCGCTCCAGGTTCGCCTTGATGAGCCACTTCGTGAGCTGGTCCGCGCCGACGATGGCCGCTGCCAGCAGCAGGAACCACCCGTCGCGCCGGGCGACCGCCAGCCGCGGGCCGGCCCGGCCCGGTGCGCGCGCTTCTTCCATCCCTCCCAGTGTACCCCGTTGCCCGCTTCGCCGCGGCAACCCGCCTTGCCGCGCCGGAATTCGACCCGCTACGCTCATCACGACCCCTCATCCGCAGCGGAGGAACCGCGAATGTCCACCACGGCATCGAAAGAACTGCGCCCCGACGGCAAACTCCGCCTGCCCCCCGGCCAGCACCTCACCACCGGGTGGCCGGTCCTCCACTACGGCAGCATCCCGCGCATCGACCTCGAAACCTGGCGCTTCCACGTCTGGGGGCTCGTCGAAGAAGAGAAGTCGTTCACCTGGGAGGAGTTCAACGCCCTCGGCCAGGTGACCGACACGAGCGATATCCACTGCGTCACAACCTGGAGCAAGTTCGACAACACCTGGGAGGGTGTGCCGTTCCGCGCGCTCTACGATGCCATCCGGCTGAAGCCCGAAGCGAAGTACGCAATGATTCACTGCTACGGCGGCTACACGACCAACCTGCCGGTCGAAGACCTGTTGCGTGAAGGCGTCCTTTTCGCCCACTCCCACAACGGCCAGCCCCTGACGAAAGAGCACGGCTGGCCGATGCGGCTGGTCGTCCCCCATCTCTACTTCTGGAAG
>NZ_JANZZD010000090.1:0-737 GCF_026419595.1 Tepidiforma sp.
GTTGGAGTTACTCCACTTCTCTATTGTTGAATATATCTGTCTTCCAAGCATATCGTACTCTTTGGATAGTTCTTCATAGGTCGATTTTCCTATATAACCTAAATCATGACACATATCTAAAAGTACTCCAACTTCATTGTTAGAACCTAACGCCATCCTCAAGAACCTCTTAAAATCAGCTTCTGAATTCTTCTTGCCATAGCCTTCGGCTATATTCAATGGTATAGACATTGCTGCCCTTCTTAGCTGACTTCCTAATTCATATCTCTCATACTCTGGAAACTTTTGCGTTAGCAAATGGACTCTTAGACTTAATTCATAAGATTTCTTATATATCCTCAAATCCCTATATCCATTTATCATTCTAACTTCTAACCTCCAACATCCAACCTCTAAAAATCCATAGCTTCGGTGGTATGTTTGAGCCCCGGACATCTTCGGCGCAGGACCTCTCGACCAGTGAGCTATTACGCACTCTTTAAATGAGTGGCTGCTTCTAAGCCAACATCCTGGTTGTCTTAGAAATCCCACATCCTTTTCCACTTAACATACACTTTGGGACCTTAGCTGATGGTCTGGGCTGTTTCCCTTTTGACCACGGATCTTATCACTCGTAGTCTGACTCCCGGACATCAAGACAATGGCATTCGGAGTTTGATAAGGTTCGGTAACCTAGACGGCCCCTAGCCCATTCAGTGCTCTACCTCCACGTCTCTAATCCGAGGCTAGCCCTAAAG
>NZ_JANZZD010000091.1:0-736 GCF_026419595.1 Tepidiforma sp.
CACGGGGAGGCCGGCCTCGAGGGCCAAGCGCAGGGCCAGGGAGGAGCCGGGCCCCAGGGCGGGCGCCCCGCCCTCCGGCGGGAAGACCAAGAGGCAGGAGGCCGGGGGGAGGCCCAGAGCGGGGTGGCCCAGGACCACGGCCCGGGTGCGCTGGTGAAGCCGGGCGGCGGGGGGCCCGGAGAAGCGGGAAGCCTCCACCACCACGGCGGAGGGGCAGGCCGCGCGCACGGCCGCATCCACCCCCCGCTGATCCCCCACCCGCACCACGCCCCCTGAGGCCACCACCAGGCGGACCACCGGGGACACTGGCCAGGGGGAGCCGTACCGGGAGCCAGCCACCGCCACCACGCCGGAGAGAGGGAAAACCTGGGACACCGCCACCACCTGCCTTTGGCCCGCGCCACTTTTCCCGCGCCGGGCGCAAGGGCCCCAAAAGGGGGCGCGGAGGGCCGGAGGCAAGGCTGGGGTAGGGGCCCCACCCCGAAGGGGCCTGGCCTTGCCGGAGGCCCGGAGCGCCCTACAATGGGGCCCAGCCCGGCGCGGGAAGGGAAGAAGCTTCCTCTCTCCCCCGCCCCCCTTCGGGGTGAGGCCGACGGGAAGGGGGGCGGGGGCAGGGGGGGGGGGGAAGGGGTGGGGGAGGCTGTGGCGGACCGGATAGGCTGAGGGGGTGGGTCCAAGAGCGCTCGGGCTTCTCCCCTGGTTGCTCGCCCTGGTCCTGGCCCTCGCCCCGGAGGGC
>NZ_JANZZD010000092.1:0-347 GCF_026419595.1 Tepidiforma sp.
GGCCAAAAGCAACATCAAAGACATCTACATCGTGGCCCGTCGCGGGCCGGCGCAGGTGAAATTCACCAATGCCGAGATTCGTGAGATGGGGCACCTGGAAATTGCCGACGCCATCGTGCTCGAGCATGAGCTGAAGCTGGATCGCGCCAGCAGCGCCGCCATCGAAGGCGACATCGCCATGCAAAAGAATCTCGACTACCTGCGCGCCTATGCGGAGATCGGCGCCACCGGCAAACCGCGCCGCGTGCATTTCCGCTTCCTCCTCTCGCCGGTCGAAATTCTCGGTCAAGATGGGAAGATCGTCGCCGTCAGAATGGAGAAAAACGAGCTGCGCCCCTCGGTCAGCG
>NZ_JANZZD010000092.1:357-708 GCF_026419595.1 Tepidiforma sp.
GGAAGGCGTACCTTTCGACAAGCGCAGCGGCGTGATTCCCCACGAAGTCGGGCGGGTGGTCGATCCGGAGACGGGCAAAGTTGTACCGGGGGAATATGTCGCCGGCTGGATCAAGCGCGGCCCCACAGGCGTCATCGGCACCAACAAGCCGGACGCCATCGAGTCGGTCAACAGTATGTTCGAGGACCTGCAGAAAGGGAAGCTCACGCCGGCGCCGGAGCCGGACCCCAATGCAATACCGGCGCTGCTGAAGGCGCGCGGCGTCCGCTACGTGACGAAGGACGAGTGGAAAATCATCGACGCCAAAGAGATCGAAGAAGGTAAAGCGCGCTGCAAACCGCGCGTCAAGAT
>NZ_JANZZD010000093.1:0-700 GCF_026419595.1 Tepidiforma sp.
AGCCGGATCAGCGCCGAGGTATCGAGCTCGCCCTCGCCGCGGGCCTCGAGTTCAGCGTAGTCGGCCAGCGCGCGGTCGATGACCGGGTGCCGGATGCCCGCCTGCCGGGCCATGGCCTGCACGATGCGCAGGTCCTTGGCCATGTGCGCGCACTTGAAGCCGGGGGTGAACTCGTTGCGCAGCATGCTCGCGCCGCGCTTGTCGAGGAACCAGTTGCTGGCCGCGCCCGCCATCAGGGTGGGCAGCAGGCGTTCGGGGTCGAGACCCAGCTTCTCGGCGAAGGCAAGGCCCTCGCAGACCGCCTCGTTGATGCCGGCCACCAGGATCTGGTTCACCGCCTTGGTGGCCTGCCCCGCGCCGGTCGGGCCCATCAGGGCGATGCGCGCGCCATAGGCCTCGAGCACCGGGCGGGCGCGCTCGAGCGTGGGCTCATCGCCGCCCACCATGACCGAGAGCCTGCCGTTCCTCGCCCCTTCCACGCCGCCGGAAACCGGCGCATCGAGGAAGCCGATGCCGCGGGCGGCAAGCCGCCTCGCGGCCTCGCGGGCCGTCTCCACCGCCACCGTGCTGTGGTCGATGACGATGGCGCCGGGCGAGAGGACGGCCGCGAGGCCATCGACATTCTCCAGCACGTCGGCATCGGCGGAGACACAGAGCGCAACCACATCGCAGGCCGCGTAGTCATCGAAGGAGGCCGCGG
>NZ_JANZZD010000094.1:0-318 GCF_026419595.1 Tepidiforma sp.
GTACAGAGGACTGGTCCAACGCAGTGTAGACGACATCGAGCGTGAGTATTTGCTCATCGAGTACGCGAACGGCGATCAGCTTTATGTGCCTATTCATCAGGCCGATCGGCTAACGCACTACGTCGCGCCGGAGGGGTTCACGCCCGCACCGCACCGTCTAGGCGGGGCGGAATGGGAGCAGCATAAGGCACAAGCGCGCGCCGCGGCCTCCGAGGCTGCCCAAGAACTGCTCGATTTGTACGCAGCACGGCAAGTAGCGCGCGGGCACGCTTTCGCGACCGATACGGCTTGGCAAGCCGAGGTGGAGGCGGCGTTCCC
>NZ_JANZZD010000094.1:328-698 GCF_026419595.1 Tepidiforma sp.
ACCGAGGATCAGGCGGCGGCGATTGCAGCGGTCAAAGCGGATATGGAACGTCCGATTCCAATGGACCGCTTGATTTGTGGCGATGCGGGTTACGGCAAAACGGAAGTCGCCCTGCGCGCCGCGTTCAAGGCGGTGATGGACGGCAAGCAGGTGGCGATGCTCGTACCCACCACGATTCTGGCGCAACAGCATTATGAAACGTTCAAAGAACGTCTGGCGTCGTTTCCGGTGGAAGTGAGGTTGCTTTCGCGCTTTTGCACTGAGGCGGAACAGGCGGAGACGCTCAAAGGGGTATCCGAGGGATGGGTGGATGTGGTCATTGGCACGCACCGCTTGTTGCAGAAAGACGTGCGATTTAAGGACTTGGGAC
>NZ_JANZZD010000095.1:0-675 GCF_026419595.1 Tepidiforma sp.
GTCGCGGGCCGTGATCCCGTTCGCCGCGAGCACCTCCATCGCCTGCGTCACCTCGCCGGCCGAGTACGCCGTCGACTCCCCGAGCTCGAGCGCCGTCTGCTTGAGGGCGGCGAGTTCCGCGCCCGTCGCGCCGGCCACGGAGGCGACGATGTTCAGCTGCTTCTCGAAGTCGGCGCTCGCCTTCAGCGCGCTCGCGATTCCGCCGCCGACGGCCGCCAGCCCGCCGGCGAGCCCGACCATCGCCGCCTTGCCGACCGCCTGCATCGAGCTGCCCAGCGCGCCGACGGCGCCCCCCAGCGCCCCGAAGCGGCCGTTCGTCTCCTCGGCGGCGGTGGTCAGCCCTTCGAGGTCGCGGCGGGCCTCATCCATCGCCGCCTTTGCCTCGTTCACCGCCCGGATGGCGAAGGTGAGCTTCGCGGCCCCCGCGGACACCGCTCACTCCCCCCGGAGCCGCCGGATGGCGCGCGCCTCGGCCTCCGCCTGCATCCAGGCGAGGACGTCGTCGTAGTCGCGCGCTGCCCCGAGCAGCGCCAGGTAATCGAGATAGCCGCCGACGCGGTCCATGACGGCCACCCAGGCCACCTCCTCGGGAATCGCGCCCCGCCCGTTCAGGAGAACGTCGGCGAGGCGGCGAACGAGTTTTTTGTCTCCTCCGGGCTCCGCCGGGCGTAGAGC
>NZ_JANZZD010000096.1:0-663 GCF_026419595.1 Tepidiforma sp.
CGGCAGCGTCAGATGTGTATAAGAGACAGGAACAGCCCAGACCACCAGCTAAGGCCCCAAAATTGTCACTCAGTGATAAAGGAGGTTGGGGTGCAGTGACAACCAGGAGGTTGGCCTAGAAGCAGCCACCCTTTAAAGAGTGCGTAATAGCTCACTGGTCAAGCGCTCTGGCGCCGAAAATTAACGGGGCTTAGTGACATGCCGAAGCTGTGGAATAGGTAACTATTGGTAGGGGAGCGTTCTGAGTGGGGTGAAGCACTAGCGACAAGCAGGTGTGGACGGCTCAGAAGTGAGAATGTCGGCTTGAGTAGCGCAAACATTGGTGAGAATCCAATGCCCCGAAATCCCAAGGCTTCCAGAGCCAGGCTCGTCCTCTCTGGGTAAGTCAGGACCTAAGGCGAGGCTGAAAAGCGTAGTCGATGGACAACGGGTTAATATTCCCGTACCACGTAGCATTGGTGCAGAGGGACGAAGAAGGCATCAGCCAGCCGGATGTTGGTTACCGGTTGAAGCTGGCAAGGCGATGAGGGACGGCGAAAACGTCCTGAGCTGAGCGGCGAGGACGACTCCCTACGGGGGGGAAGTGGCTACTGTCAGGCTTCCAAGAAAAGCTCTACACACCATAAATGCAACGTGCCTGTACTGCAAACCGACACAGGCGGG
>NZ_JANZZD010000097.1:0-652 GCF_026419595.1 Tepidiforma sp.
GTGCCAGGCGAGCGTGCGCGCGCCATCGTCGACCCGACCGGCTGTGGCGATGCCTTTCGCGCCGCACTGCTGTACGGGCTGGCGCAGGGCTGGCCGATCGAGCAGGCCGCGCGCCTGGGCAACCGCATAGGGGCGATCAAGATCGCCACGCGCGGGGGACAGAACTGGAGCCTGGACCCCGACACTCCTGCGTGAGTGAGGGGGGCGGCCGCATGCCCGAGCGCATGCGGCCCGGCCAGCGTGTCAGGGGCGCGAGCCAGTCGGGAAGGGCCAGGTCGCCTTCGGCGACAGCTTGGTCTGTGCGGCAGGGGCTGGCGCCGCTGCGGTCTTGGCTGTCTTGGTGGCCTTCTTGGTCGAAGCAGCGCTGTCGGCGGCGGTGGCCTTAGCCTTGGCCTTGGCGCCCTGGGCGCTGGCTTTGCTTGCCGCGCTTGCGGCCTTTTTCGGGCTGGCTGGGGGGGCCGACTTGGCGGCCTCGGCGACGGGCGTGGCTTGCGCTTTCTTGGCCTTGCCGGTTTGCTTGGGCGCGGCGGCCTCGGCGACCGCTGCGGTTTCAGCCTTCTTGGCCTTGCTGGTCTTGGGGGGCGTGGCTGTCGCACCGGCTTGGGCGCTGCGGCCGCGCTTGGGAGGGGCTGAGGCGGTGGCTGCACTGGCG
>NZ_JANZZD010000098.1:0-330 GCF_026419595.1 Tepidiforma sp.
TCCTCGAACAGACCGAAGACGGGGAACGGCGCTTCCGCTTTCGACCCGGTCCTGTTTTTACCAACCTGCTTTTAGCCGATGAAATCAACCGCGCCACCCCTAAGACCCAATCCGCCCTCCTCGAAGCCATGCAGGAGCGGCAGGTGAGCGTGGGCGGGCAGACCCATCCCCTCCCACGGCCTTTCCTTGTCCTCGCGACGCAGAACCCCATCGAATTGGAAGGTACGTACCCTTTGCCGGAGGCTCAGCTCGACCGTTTCCTCTTCAAAATCCAAGTGGGCTACCCATCCGCCGCCGAGCTAGTTGAGATTCTCAACCGCACCACCGGCG
>NZ_JANZZD010000098.1:340-638 GCF_026419595.1 Tepidiforma sp.
CCGCCGCTGTGGCCGATGCAGAAACCGTCCTTGCCATGCAAGCCTTGGCGCGCGAAGTGCCCGCTGCCTCGCCTGTGGCTGACTACGCCGCACGTCTTATCGTCGCTACCCATCCCGACGACCCGACCGCACCGGAGCTCCTACGGCGTTACGTGCGCTACGGCTCAAGTCCACGCGGCGCGCAAGCCCTGCTCCTTGGCGCGCGTGTCACCGCACTCTTGGCCGGGCGCTATAATGTGGCTTTTGAAGATGTCCGCACCGTGGCGCCCGCGGCTTTACGTCATCGCCTCATCCGTAC
>NZ_JANZZD010000099.1:0-633 GCF_026419595.1 Tepidiforma sp.
GTCACCATCACGCCGATGGTATTCCCCTCGCGCAGCTTAAAGCCGGCGATGGACTTGCGCGCCTTGGTGGTGACGGGCTTCTGGCCGGTGATCTGCATCAGGTCGGACATGGCAGCATCCAGCGCCTTAGCGTTCTGAAGCGCCTCGCCCATCCCGATGTTGATAACGATTTTCTCCAGTCGCGGCACCTGCATAGGGTTTCGGTAGTTAAACTCCCGGATCAATGCAGGCACCACTTCTTTGCGATACAGCTCTTTCAGCCTGGGCATGATGAACTCCTATCAGCCGCCGGTCCGTCAGTCAATCAGAGCGCCGCACTTCTTGCACACGCGCGACTTGCTGCCGTCGGCGGCGATCTGGTAGCCCACCCGGGTGGCCTTGCTGCACGTCGGGCACACCAGCATGACGTTGCTGATGTGGATCGGCGCCTCGCGCTCGATGCGCCCGGTCTGCGTGCGCACGTTGCCGGTGCGGCGCTGGTGCTTAATCACCATGTTCACGCCGGCCACGATGACGCGGTCGCGATTGGGGTCCAACTGGCCAGGAAACCGCACCGACCGCCCCGGCAGGACCCTGCGCACCGTGCCGCGCATGCCCCGGTGCTTACCGCTGATAACCTCGACTGTATCACCT
>NZ_JANZZD010000009.1:0-92177 GCF_026419595.1 Tepidiforma sp.
CATCGGTGATGACCCCATTCTCGATGGGGACGTTGAGGTCGGCGCGGACGAGCACGCGCTTGCCGCGGACGTCGATATCGCGGACCGTCTTCTTGCCGATGCCGTCGCTCACGGGCGGCTCGCTTCTGCCGCGATGCCGCGGCGCTCGACGTCGCGCAGCTTGGCGACGCGCCGTTCGTGCCGGCCGCCTTCGAACTCGTTCGCGAGGAAGGCGCGGAGGATGTCCTCGGCGACGCCGCGGCCGATCTCCCATGCGCCGAGGGCGAGGACGTTGGCATCGACGTGCTGGCGGGCACGCGCCGCGCCCCAGCTGGTGTGGCAGAGCGCGCAGCGGATGCCGGGGACTTTGTTCGCGGTGATGCTGATGCCGACGCCGTTCGAGCAAAGGACGACGCCGAGGTCGGCGCGGCCATCGAGGACGGCGCGGGCGACGGCCTCGGCGAAATCCGGGTAGTCGACGGAGTCGGGGGAGTGGGTGCCGAGGTCGAGCACCTCGTGGCCGAGGCCGCGGGCGAAGTCGGCGAGGTGGTTTTTCAATTCGAAACCGGCGTGGTCGGCGCCGAAGGCGAGTTTCACGAGCGGACGCTCCTGCGGACCGGGATGGTGGCGAGGCCCAGTATACGGGCGAGATCTTGCGCGGCGATGGCGCCTTCGCGGAGGATGACGGGCTCCGCGCCGGAGAGGTCGATGACGGTGGAGTCGATGCCCTGCGCGGTCGGCCCGCCGTCGATGGTCATCGCGCAGAAGGCGCCAACCTGGCGGGAGGCTTCGTCGGCGGTGACCGGGCTGGGGCCGCCGTGGACGTTCGCGCTGGTTGCTGCGAGCGGAGCGCCGAGGGCGTCGACGATATCGAGGACGATATCGACCGGGACGATGCGGAAGCCGACGGTCGCGCCGCCGGAGAGCGCGGGGCTCGACCAGCCCGGGCGGGCGGGTACGATGATCGTCCACGCGCCGGGGCCGAGCGCTTCGACGAGGCGGAGCGCGGCCGGGGTCGGCGCCGCGTACTGCTCGAGGAGGGCCGGGTCGCGGCCGAAGAGCAGCTGGAGCGGCTGCGAGGGGTCGCGCTGCTTCGCGCGGTAGATGGCGGTGACGGCGTCGTCGTCGCGGACGTCGGCAGCGATGCCGTAGACGGTGTCCGTCGGGAGGATGATGAGTTCGCCGGCGCGGAGGAGGTCGACGGCGCGGTCGACGAGGGACGGGGAGGGTGCTGTCATCGGCATGAAACGGGGTCCGTTGCCCGGACCCCCGGGTTGGGATAGCGTTCGGTCAGAGTGTAACGCGTCCCATGGCAGGAACGGACCCGGCAGCTCCCCCGGCAGGCGCGCAGGACCCCGCGAAGCGGCACGAGAGCATCGTGGTGCTCGATTTCGGGTCGCAGTTTTCGATGCTGATCGCGCGGCGGGTGCGGGAGCTGAATACGTACTGCGAGCTGCTGCCGTACGACACGCCGCAGGAGCGGCTGGCGGGGATGGACGTGCGGGGCATCATCCTCTCGGGCGGGCCGAACAGCGTGTACGAAGACGGCGCACCGCTGGCGCCGGACTGGGTGTGGGCATCGGGGCTGCCGGTGCTCGGCATCTGCTACGGGATGCAGGTGATGGCCCACCAGCTGGGCGGCAAGGTGGCGCCCGGGCGGGAGCGGGAGTACGGGCCAGCGGTCGCGCACCGCGACCACGCCGCGCCGCTGCTGGAGGGGCTGCCGGCCGACTTCGAAGTCTGGATGAGCCACGGCGACCGGATCGAGGTGCTGCCGCCGGGCTTCACGGGGTATGCGAGCACGGCGAACTCACCCCATGCCGTGATGGCCGACCCTGCGCGGGGCTACTACGGCCTCCAGTTCCACCCGGAGGTGGTGCACACCCCGCGGGGGAAGGACATCCTGAGGAATTTCGTGCAGGGGGTGTGCGGCTGTGAAGGGACGTGGACGCCGGGGAACTTCATCGAGGAGACGGTCGCGGCCATCCGCGCGCAGGTCGGGAGCGGCCGCGTCATCTGCGGGCTCTCGGGCGGGGTGGACAGCGCGGTCGCGGCGGTGCTGGTCCACCGGGCGGTGGGCGACCAGCTGACCTGCATCTTCGTCGACAACGGGCTGCTGCGGGCGGGGGAGCCGGAGGAGGTGGTGACCACCTTCCGGAAGAACCTCGCCATCAACCTCGTGCACGTGGAGGCGGCGGGCGAGTTCCTCGCGCAGCTGGCGGAGGTGACGAACCCGGAGACCAAGCGCATCCGCATCGGGAACACGTTCGTGCGGGTGTTCGAACGGGAGGCGCGGAAGATCGAGGATGCGCGGTTCCTCTGCCAGGGGACGCTCTACCCGGATGTCATCGAGAGCGGCTCGCACGGGAAGGGCGCGAGCACGATCAAGACGCACCACAACGTCGGCGGGCTGCCGCCGGACATGAAGCTGGAACTGGTGGAGCCGCTGCGGTACCTGTTCAAGGACGAGGTTCGGCGGATTGGGGAGGCGCTCGGCCTGCCTGAGGAGATGGTGTGGCGGCACCCGTTCCCGGGGCCGGGCCTCGCCATCCGGTGCATCGGCGAGGTGACGGCGGAGAAGCTCGCGATCCTGCGGCAGGCGGACCGGATCGTGATGGACGAAATCCGCGAGGCGGGACTGTACCGGGACATCTGGCAGGCGTTCGCCGTCCTCACGGACACGAAGACGGTCGGCGTGATGGGCGACTTCCGGACCTACGGGTACGCCGTGGCGGTGCGGGCGGTGGTGGCCGACGACGCGATGACCGCCGACTGGGCGCGGCTGCCGCACGAGCTGCTGTCGCGGATTTCGAACCGCATCGTGAACGAGGTCCACGGCGTGAACCGGGTGGTGTACGACATCACGCCGAAGCCGCCGGGCACGATCGAATGGGAGTGAGCGCATGAGCGCGCGGGTCCTGCTGGTAGGGAGCGGCGGGCGCGAGCACGCCGTCGCGTGGAAGCTTTCACAGTCGCCGCAGGTTGGCGAGATCTTCGTCGCGCCCGGGAATGCCGGGACGGCCGCGCTGGCGCGGAATCTCGATATCCAGCCGACGGACATCGACGGGCTGGTGCGGGCGGCGAAGGAGCACCGCATCGACTTCTACCTCGCGACGATGGACGACCCGCAGCCGCTGGGCCTCGTGGACCGGCTGCAGGCGGAGGGCGTGCTCTGCTACGGCCCCTCAGCAGCGGCCGCGCGCATCGAGGCGAGCAAGGCGTGGGCGAAAGCGTTCATGGAACGGCACGGCATCCCGACCGCGCGGGGGCGCTCGTTCAGTTCGTTTGAGGAGGCGGCGGCGTGGGTCGAATCGCTGCCGGAGCAGCGGCTGTGGGTGAAGGCCTCGGGCCTCGCGGCCGGGAAGGGCGCGGTGGGCGCGGCGAACCGGGAGGAGGCGATCGGCATCCTGCGATCGATGCTCATCGAGCGGGCGTTCGGCGACGCCGGGAGCACGGTGGTGGTCGAAGAGGAGCTGAGCGGGTTCGAGACGAGCGCACACGCGTTCTGCGACGGGAAGATGGCCGTGCTGTGGCCGTTCGCGACCGACTACAAGCGCGCGCTCGACGGCGCGCAGGGGCTCAACACTGGCGGGATGGGCGCGTACGCACCGACCAAAGGCGTCGATTCGGGGCTGGCCGGGGTCATCAAGGAGCGCGTCATCGATCCGGTGCTGCGGGGCATGGAGGAGGAGGGGCACCCGTTCGTTGGCACGCTCTTCCCGGGGCTGATGGTGCGGGACGGCGACGTGAAGGTGATTGAGTACAACGCACGGTCGGGCGACCCGGAGACGCAGGTGCACATGCTGCGGCTGGAATCGGACCTGTACGCGGTGACGCGCGCCGCGGCGGAGGGGCGGCTGGGGGAGGTCGAGGTGCGGTGGGCCGCCGAGCCGGCGGTCTGCGTGGTGCTGGTGCCGGGCGGCTACCCGGGGAAGTACGAGACCGGCCACCCGATCGAAGGGCTCGACCGCGTCGACCCCGACGTGTTCGTCTTCCACGGCGGCACGAAGCTGGTCGACGGGCAGGTGGTGACGAGCGGCGGGCGCGCGCTGACGGTAGCGGCGCGGGCGGCGACGGTGCGCGAGGCACGGGAGAAGGTGTACGAGAACGTCCGGCGGATTCACTTCAAGGACATGCACTACCGGACAGATATCGCGCTGGAGGTGGCGGCCGGGGGCTGACGCGGCTTCTCCGAGCGGGGCCGGCGGGCTACCATTGCGGGGTGATCCCGCGCTACTCGCGGCCGGAGATGGCCGCCATCTGGACCGACGAAGCGAAGTACCGCCGCTGGCTCGACGTGGAGATCGCCGCGTGCGAGGCGTGGGCCGAGCTGGGCGTCATCCCGCGGGAAGCGGCGGAGAAGATCCGGCGGGACGCGCGCTTCGACCTCGCGAAGATCAACGAGTACCTCGCCATCACGCACCATGACGTGACGGCGTTCCTGCGCAGCGTGGCGGATTCGCTGGGCGAAGAGGGGCGGTACGTCCACTTCGGGCTGACGAGCTCGGACGTCTGGGACACGGCGACGGCGCTGCAGCTGCGGGACGCGAGCGACATCCTGCTCGCGGATATCGACGGGCTGCTGGCGGTGCTCGAGCGGCAGGCGCGGGCGCACCGGGACACGCTCTGCGTGGGCCGGACGCACGGGGTGCACGCGGAGCCGACGACGTTCGGGCTGAAGCTGGCCGTATGGGTCGACGAGATGCGCCGGAACCGGGCGCGGATGGCGGCCGCGCGGGAGGCGGTGGCGGTCGGGGCGATCTCGGGGACGGTGGGCACACACGCCTCGGTGCCGCCGCGGGTGGAGGAGCTGGTGTGCGAGAAGCTCGGCCTCGGCATCGAGGCGGCTTCGACGCAGGTCATCCAGCGGGACCGGCACGCGCAGTTCGTGACGACGCTGGCGCTCATCGGGGCGTCGCTGGAGAAGTTCGCGACGGAGATTCGTGCCCTGCAGAAGACGGAAGTGCGCGAGGCGGAGGAGCCGTTCGACGAGGGGCAGACAGGTTCGAGCGCGATGCCGCACAAGCGGAACCCGGAGCTGTGCGAGCGGATCACCGGGCTGGCGCGGGTGCTGCGCGGCTACGCCGTGACGGCGATGGAGAACGTGGCGCTCTGGCACGAGCGGGACATCAGCCATTCGTCGACGGAGCGGATCGTCTTCCCGGACGCGACGCTCGTGCTGGACTACATGCTGAACCTGTTCACCGGGATCATGGAGCGGCTGCGGGTGTACCCGGAGCACATGCGGGAGAACCTCGAGCGCTCCTACGGGCTGGTGTTTTCGCAGCGGGTGCTGCTGGCGCTCATCGAGACGGGGCTGAGCCGGCAGGAGGCGTACGCCATCGTGCAGCGGAACGCGATGCGCGCATGGAACGAGCGGGTGCCGTTCCTCGACCTGCTGCTGGCGGACCCGGAGGTGACTTCGCGGCTGCCGGAGGCGGAGCTGCGGGGGCTGTTCGACTACGGCTACTACCTGAAGAACATCGGCGCGACGTTCGAGCGCCTCGGCCTGTGATGCAGCAGGGCGCGCCGGGGAATGCGGGCCTGCTGCCGGCGCGCCGGGTCATCGGCACGGCGTGGGACGTCATCACCTCGCGGCCGCGGGAGGCGCTGCTGCCGGTGGCGGCGGTCGAAATCCCGGTCGCGGTGCTGACGGCCGGCGTGACGGCGCTGGCGCTGCTGACCGCGCTGGGGGACGTCGAACTCGGGACCGAGGACCGGGGCTACCTCCTCCTCATCATCGTGACGGCGGCGGTGCAGGCGCTCTTCGCGCAGGTGGCCCACGGGGCGGCAATCGTGTCGATTGCGGGGCTGCTGCGCGGCGAGCGGCTGACGCTGAGCGAGGCGCTGGACCCGCCGTTCACCCGGATGGGCGGGCTGCTGGCGATCCTCGTCATCCTGCTGGCGGTGACGGCGGGGCTCGCGCTGACGCTCATCGGGCTGGTGCTGCTGCCGTACATCGCGGTGCGGCTGGCGCTGACGCACCAGGCGTTCCTGCTGGAGGGGCGGTCGCCGTTCGGGGCGTTCGGCCGGAGCTGGGCGTTGATGCAGGGCCACATGCTCCGCATGCTGGGGGTGATGCTGCTGACGCTGCTCATCTTCATCGGGCCGGCGCTGCTCATCCAGGCGCTCGACGCGCTGGTCGTCGGGCCGCGCGGAGCGCAGGTGGCGCTGCAGGCGGGCGTCTCGGTGCTGCAGGGAATCCTGACGATCCCGCTGGTGGCGTTCACCTCCGCGACGACGACGGTGTTCTACCTGAACCTGGAAGGGGCGCAGCCGTGGTCGAAACGATGATCCGCTCGGAGCTGCCGTGGCCGGTCTACCGGGGCAAGGTGCGCGATACGTACGACCTGGGCGACCGGCTGCTGATCGTGGCGACGGACCGCATCTCGGCGCTGGACGTCGTGCTGCCCACGCCGATTCCCGGGAAGGGGAAGGTGCTGACGATGCTCTCGGCGTGGTGGTTCGAGCGCATCGGCGGCGTCGTACCGAACCACTTCATCGCCGTCATCACGGAGGCGAACCGCCGCGAGGTGCCGTTCGAGCTGGGGCCGGAGTATTTCGGGCGGTCGATGCTGGTGCGGAAGGCGAAGCGGCTCGACGCCGAGTGCATCGCACGGGGGTACCTCGCGGGTTCGGGCTGGAAGGAGTACCAGGCGACGGGCACGGTGTGCGGCATCCCGCTGCCGGAAGGGCTGCGGGAGTCGGACCGGCTGCCGGAGCCGATCTTCACGCCGAGCACGAAGGCGGCCGAGGGACACGACCGGAACATCACCTACGCGGAGCTGGAGGAGCTGGTAGGGCCGGAAGCAGCGAACGCGATGCGGATCCGGACGATGGCCGTCTACGGATATGCGCACACCGTGGCGCTGGAACGGGGCATCATCATCGCGGATACGAAGCTGGAGTTCGGCTGGTGGAACGAGGAGGTCATCCTCATCGACGAGGTGCTGACGCCGGACAGCAGCCGGTTCTGGCTCGCCGAAGAGTACCGGCCGGGCGGCCCCCAGCCGAGCCTCGACAAGCAGCCGGTGCGCGACTGGCTGGCGGCGAACTGGCGCGATGGCGACCCGGTGCCCGAGCTGCCGCGCGATGTGGTCGAGGCGACGACGGAACGGTACCTCCGGGGGTACCGGATGCTGACTGGAGAGGAGCTTTCGCTGTGAGCAAGAAGGACGGGAAGTCGAAGGCGGACAAGGCAGAAAAGGTCGAGAAGAAGGCCAGGAAGGAGCCCGGCGAGGCGAAGGGGTTCCTCGCGCGGGTGTACGTGGCGCTCAAGCCGACGGTGAACGACCCGGAGGGCCTGACCATCGCGAATGCGCTCGGGTCGCTGGGGTTCGATGGCGTCGACGGGGTGCGGTCGGGCAAGTACTTCCAGGTGCGGCTGCGGGCAGCGGACGCGAAGGCTGCGGCGGAACAGGTGGACCAGATGTGCAGCCGGCTGCTGGCGAACCCGGTCATCGAGACGTACGAGTTCGAACTCGAGAAGGCGTGAAATGGGCAGCGGTCCGCAACGGATCGTTTGCCTGACCGAGGAGACGACCGAGATCGCGTTCGCGGTCGGCGCGGGCGAGCGGGTGGTCGGGGTCACCGGTTACGCCATCCGGCCGCCGGAGGCGCGGAAGAAGCCGAAGGTCGCGGCCTTCCAGACGGCGCACGTGGAGCGGATCCTGGCGCTGGAGCCGGAGCTCGTGCTGGGCTTCAGCGACCTGCAGGCAGAGATCGCGCGGGAGCTCATCCGGGCGGGCGTGACGGTGCTCATCACGAACCAGCGGACGCTGGCGGAGACGGCCCAGGCGATCCGGCTCATCGGGGCAGCGTGCGGGGAGCCCGCGGCCGGCGAGCAGCTGGCGGAGCAGTTCGAGGCCGAGCTGGCGGCGATCGCGGCGCGGCCGACCCGCCCGGCGCGGCCGCCGCGGGTGTACTTCGAGGAGTGGGACGACCCGCTGATTTCGGGGATTGCGTGGGTGAGCGAGCTCATCGAGCGGTGCGGCGGGGAGGACATCTTCCCGGAACTGCGCAGGTGCCGGGCGGCGCCGCAGCGGGTGGTCGACCCGGCAGAGGTCGTGCGGCGCGACCCGGAGGTCATCGTCGCGAGCTGGTGCGGGAAGAAGGCGCGGCTCGAGCGGATAGCGGCGCGGCCGGGCTGGGACGGCATCGGCGCGGTGCGCGAGGGCCGGCTGTACGAAATCAAGTCGCCGGACATCCTGGCGCCGGGGCCGAGCCTGCTGCACGGGGCGCGGCAGCTGGCGGCGATTCTCGATGGGGTTACTGGCGCGGCGTGACGGGGCCGGGGTCGACCGCGAAGTAGACTTCGCAGGCGCGGCGGGCAGCGCCGGGTTCGAGCACGGGCGGGCGCTTCACGAAGCGGGATTCTTCGATGATGAGCTGGAGGATGTCGCGCGGGTGGCAGCTGCGGAGGTTGCCGCCAGAGGCGCGGCGGACGAGTTCGACGGCGACCTCGATGCCCTGGGGGCTCGCCTCGACGCCCATGGCGTCGGCGAAGCGGCGGAAGATCTCGGCCATCTGCTCGGGCGTCGGCTCGGGGATGCGGATCTTGTAGGGGATGCGGCGGAGGTGGGCCTCTTCGAGCATCGTTTTCGGCTCGAGGTTGGTGCTGAAGCAGATGGTCGAGCGGAACGGGAAGGTGATGCGTTCGCCGGTGACGAGCGACATGGTGTCTTCGCCGCGTTCGAGGGCGGCAATCCAGCGGTTGAGCAGGGCGTGGGGGGAGACCTGCTGGCGGCCGAAGTCGTCGATGGCGAGGAGGCCGCCGTGTGCCTTCACGTGGGCCGGCGCCTGGTGATAGCCGAGGGCCGGGTCGTAGGCGAGGTCGAGGTCTTCGGGGCGGAGTTCGCCGCCGACGAAGACGAACGGGCGGCGGATGCGCAGCCAGCGGCGGTCGAACTGGGAGGTGGCGTCGGCGGTGTCATCGCCTTCGACCGGCTGGTGCACGAGGTCGTCGTAGAGGCGAATGATGTGGCCGCTGACGTAGACGGCCATCGGCATGAGGGTGACGCCCTGGATCGCCTCGCTCGTGAGTTCGAGGATGGTCGTCTTGCCGTTGCCGGGGGCGCCCCAGAGCATGGCGGGGCGGCCGCTGGTGAGCGCGAGGCAGACCTTGGCGACGACGTCGCGGGCGAGGACGAGCTGCTGGAGGGCGCGGGCGAGGCGGACGGGGTCGGGCGCGCCGATTTCGGTGTCGCGTTCGAGGACGCGGAAGTAGTCCTGGATGGGTACGGGCACGGGGCCGACGTACTTGCTGCGGCCGAAGGCGTTCTCGGCTTCGCGCATGCCGAGTTCGGTGAGGCGGTACTGCCATTCGGTTTCGAGGCGGCCGGAGGCGGATGTGGTTTCGACGAGGCGCTGGCGGCGGAGCTCATCGAGGGCTTCGCGGGCGACGCCGGGGGAGACGCGCATGGCGTTCGCGATGCCGATCGGCGTGGGGACGGTGATGCGGTAGAGGGTCTTGAGGGTGAGGTCCTCGATGAAGCGCTCGGGGAGGCCCAGCTCGTAGATGTGGTCCGGGGCCTCGGGGAGCGAGGGGAGGGCGCGCAGGTGGCTGGGGGCCTGGCGCGGGGGCTGCTGGCGCGGTTCCTCGGCGTACTCCGGCTGCATGGCGAGGCTGCCGGAGGTCGGGGGGAATGGGTGCTCCATATCACCTACCTGCGTGGCACCGAGCGCCGTTCGGGGCGCGTGCCCTACCTTGAAGGTCGGCAGACGGGGAACCGCGCCCAGATCCGGGGGGTGATGAAGCGGCTATTCCCCCGGTGACAGCGGCGTGAACGGCGGGTGGTCGGGCCCGCGGCGCGGCGGGGGCGGGTCGGCGAATGCGAAACGGCCTTCCATGTCCCAGAGGAGCCACCATTCGCGGCGAACTTCCATCCGCAGGTAGCGGTCGGCGCCGCGGAGGACGGCGACCGTGGGGCTGAAGCCGGCAGCGGCGAAGGCGCGGCGGGCGGGCAGGTTGGATTCGAGCGTGTGGAGGTAGACCTCGCGGAAGGGGTGCGCGGCGAAGAGGTAGCGGAGGAAGAGGACGACCGCTTCGCGGCCGAGGCCGGCGCCGCGGCGGCGGGCATCGCCGATGGTGATGCCGAGTTCGGCGGCATCGCCGGCTTCGCCGTTGTAGTACATGACGGTGCCGATGTGTTCGCCCGCGATGGTGTCGATGGCGAGCTGGTCGCGGCCGTAGCCGGCGAGGCGGGTTTCCTGTTCGAAGGTTTCGAGGAAGCGCGCGAAGGAGGGCGGGACGGGCGCCTGGCCGTTGAGGCGGGCGGTTTCGGGGTCGCGCCGCCAGTGGTACTCATCGATGGCGTCGCTGCGGCGCCGGCGGCGAAGGAGAACGTTCCGGCCGCGGGCGACGACGATTTCGGCGTCGCCGGCTGGCGGCGTTTCGAGCGTCACACCTCGACTCCGAGGCGGCGGGCGGCTTCGCGGACGAGATTCCGCTCGCCTTCGTAGGTGAGGAGTTCGAGGGCTTCGGGGATGGAGACCCAGCGGACCTCGTCGAACTCGTGGTCGTGGTCGGCGACGTCGCCGCCGACGGGCTCCATCAGCCAGTGATGGACGCGCTTGTGGTAGCGGGTGCCGTTGGCGGTGAACCAGTACTCGATGCTGCCGATCGGTTCGCCGAGGCGGACATCGAGGCCGGTTTCTTCGCGGACTTCGCGGAGCGCGGTCTGTTCGAGGGGTTCGCCTTCATCGGGGGTGCCTTTGGGGAGCACCCAGAGGCGCTCGGCGCGGCGGCCGCAGATGGCCACCTGCACCTCGCCGGTTTCGCTGCGGCGCCACGGGATGCCGCCGGCGGAGACGACGTCTTCGATGGGGAGGCGGGAGCGCGAACTCACGACAGCTCTCCGAAGCGGCGGAACTGGATGCCGCGGGCGGCCTCGAGCGCGGCTTCGACAGCGTCTTCGAGGCCGGGCGGGACTTCCTCGCGGTAGGCTTCGAGGAGTTCGACGGCTTCTTCGCCGCCGATATCCCCGAGGGCTTCGATCACGGCGAAGAGCACCTCGGCGTCGTCGTCGCTGAGCGCGTCGCCGAGCGCGGGGACGAGCTCTTCGGAGCCCAGCGCGCCGGCGGCGAGGGCGGCCTCGAAGCGCATTTCGGGGTCATCGGCGGCGAGCTGCTCGGCGATGTACTCGGCCCATTCTTCGCGGGCGGAGTAGCCCATGGCCCGGATGGCGGCGAGGCGGAGGGCGGGCTGGCCGCTTTCGTAGGCGGCTTCGATGACGGCCGGGACGCGGGGGTCGCCGCTGGGGCCGAGCGCCTCGACCGCGGCGGCGCGGAGGTCTTCGGCGGCGGATTCAGCCGCTTCGAGGAGGGCAGCCGTCATGCGCCGCGCCGCGCTCTCCTCGAGGCGGCCGTATTCGGCGGCTTCGAGGAAGCGCAGGAGGCTGCGGGCAGCGGCGGCGCGGACCTCGAGGTCGCGTTCGGTTTCGACGAGGGCGACGAGGAGGTCGCCGGCAGCCGGGTCGAGCGATTCCCAGAGGGCCTGGATGGCGCGGAGGCGGACGGACGGTTCGGGGTCGGCGAGGCCGACGCGGCCGAGGGCGGTGAAATCGAGGGCGAGGTCTTCGTCGGCGAGCTCGTAGGCTTCATCGAGGAGGAATTCGCGCGCTTCGAGGGGGATGTCGAGCCAGCGCTCGCGAAGGTAGGCGGCGTCGGCGCGGTCCAGGTCGGAGAGGGCGGCGAAGTCCGCAGGCCGGGGGCGAGTGCCGGCGGCGACGGCGTCGAGGAAGCGCTGAATCCCGGGCGAGGGCATCACCGTGATCGTAGCATCACCGGCGGGGGAGTTCTTCGCGGGCGAGGGGGCGGCCGAGGAGGCGGAGCATCGCCTCGGGGACGGTGCGGGCGCCGCCGATGACGGCCGCGACCTCGGCCGTGATCGGAAGTTCGACGCCGGCGGCGGCGGCCATGCGGAGCGCGACCGGCGCGGTGCGCGCGCCTTCGACCGTTTCGCCGATTTCGGCCGCGGCCTCGGCGGGGGAGCGGCCGGCAGCGAGGAGTTCGCCGAAGCGGCGGTTGCGGCTGAGGGGCGAGAAGCAGGTCGCGGCGAGGTCGCCGACGCCGGCCAGGCCGTTGAAGGTGGCGAGTTCGGCACCAAGGGCGAGCCCGAGGCGGGTCATCTCGGCGAGGCCGCGGGTCATGATGGCGGCGACGGCGTTGGCGCCGAAGCCGAGCCCCCACGCTGCGCCGGCGGCGATGGCGATGACGTTCTTCAGGGCGCCGGCGAGCTCGACGCCGACGACGTCGGTGGAGGCGTAAACGCGGAAGGCGCCGTGGGAGAGCGCGTGCTGCCAGGCGAGGCCGAGGTCGGGGTCGGGGACGGCGACGACGGCGGCGGCGGGCAGGCCGCGGATGATTTCGTGCGCGAGGTTGGGGCCGGAAAGGGCGCCGGTGCGGCCGGGGTCGAAGCCGAGCGCGGCGAGGAGGGCGGTCATGCGGCTGGAGGTTTCGAGGTCGAGGCCCTTGGTGGCGGACACGACGGGCACCGTCGCGGGGAGGCCGCTGGCGAGGACGCTCTCGCGGACGGCGTGGGACGGGACGGCGACGAGCGCGCCGGCGAGGGAGGCCGCATGCTCGGGCGTGAGCGGCGCGGGGTGGACGTGGACGCGGGGGCCGAGCACGCGGCCGGCCCCGAGGCGTTCGAGGCCGCCGGCGGCGCGGACGGCGTGGGCCTCGAGGTCCGAGCGGACGACGAGGATGACGTCGCTGCCGGCGCGCTCGAGGAGGGCGGCGAGGGTGACGCCCCAGGAGGTGGCGCCGAGGACGGCGTAGGCGGCCATCAGCCGGTGGCGGGCCGGTCGCCGCCCTGGCCGATGCGCGGTTCGGTGCCATTGAGGAGGCGCCGGATGTTCGGGATGTGCTTGTATTCGACGAGGGCGGTGGCGAAGAGGCTGTACCAGGCGAAGGCCGGGTCCGTCTTCCCGGCGATGGCGAGGCCGCAGATGATGGCGGCGCAGATCGGCACGCCGACCACGGACATGAAGGAGACGTAGCGGGTCGCGCCGACGAGGACGGCGCCGATGAGCGGGAAGAGCAGGGAGATGAGGGGCGCAAGCCCGAGGATGCCCCCGTAGGTGCTGGCGACGCCGCGGCCGCCGCGGAAGCCGGCGAAGACCGGCCAGACGTGGCCGACGATGGCGGCGCCGGCGCCGACGGCCGCGACGTCGTTCGAATCGAAGACGTAGCGGCCGACGAGGGCCGGGACGGCCCCTTTGGCGATATCCAGCACCATCACGATGGCGGCGGGAACTTTGCCGGCGGTGCGGAGGACGTTGGTCGTGCCGGTCTTGCCGCTGCCGGATTCGCGGATATCGCGGCCGAGCCAGAGGTAGCCGACGATGAGGCCCCAGGGAAGGGAGCCGAGGAGGTACCCGAAAAGTGCGCTGACGACGTAGGGGATCACGAAGCGGAATCTTCGCCCGAACGCGCCCTGAAGACCAGCTTGATGGCGGTGCCTTCAAAATCGGCAGCCTCGCGGATGGCGCGTTCGAGGTAGCGGCGGTAGCTGAAGTGGACGAGCTCGGGGTCGTTCACGAAGAGGACGAAGGTCGGCGGGTCGATGCCGGCCTGGGTGGCGTAGAAAAGCTTGAAGCGGCGGTTGTGGACGAGCGGCGGGACGTGCTCGCGGACGGCGCGGGAGAGGATGGCATTCAGTTCAGGGGTCGGGATGCGGCGGCGGCGGGCTTCGCGGGCTGCCTGGACGAGACGGAGCAGCTCGGGAAGGCCGCGGCGTTCGAGCGCGGAGATGAACGTGTAGAGGGCCCAGGGCACGAAGCGGATGCGGCTGCGCATCTGCCGCTCCGCCCAGGCCTTGCGCTCGGCGGGGTCGTCCCAGAGGTCCGTCTTGTTGACGGCGATGACGAGGCCCTTGGCGTTGTCGACGGCGATGCCGGCGATGTGGGTGTCCTGCGCGGTCACGCCTTCGCTGCCATCGACGACGAGGACGGCGACGTCGCAGCGCTCGACGGCGCGCGTGGTGCGGAGGACGGAGTGGCGTTCGACGCCTTTGCCGAGCTTGCCGGGGCGGCGGACGCCAGCAGTGTCGATGAGAACGAAGGAGCCTTCCGGGGTGTCGATTTCGGTATCGATGGCGTCGCGGGTGGTGCCGGCGACATCGCTGACGATGACGCGCTCCTGGCCGAGGATAGCGTTGACGAGCATCGACTTGCCGACGTTGGGGCGGCCGATGATGGCGACGCGGGTGCGGTCGGACTCGGGGACGAGCGGGACGTCCGGCAGGAGCGCCACGACCATGTCGAGCATGGTGCGGACGTTCACATCGTGGAGCGCGCTGACGGGGAGGGGTTCGCCGAAACCGAGCGCCGAGGCCTCGGCGATACCGGCGAGTTCGCGGGCCTCGTTGTCGGCCTTGTTGGCGACGAGGATGGTGGGCTTCTGGGCGCGGCGAACGACATCGGCCATGTCGTAGTCGCTGGCGGTGAGGCCATCGCGGGCATCGACGACGAAGACGACGACGGCGGCGGTATCGATGGCCTGCTGAACCTGTCCCATGATGAGCGGGGCGTAGACGTTCTGTTCGTTCGTCTCGTAGCCGCCGGTGTCGATGATGCGGAAGCGGCGGTCGAGCCACTCGACGTCGGCCTCGAGGCGGTCGCGGGTGGTGCCGGGCTCATCTTCGACGATGGCGCGGCGTTCGCCGACGACGCGGTTGAAGATCGACGACTTGCCGACATTGGGACGGCCGACGATGACGACGCGGGGCAGGAGGTCGGTTGAGGTCACGGGAGCACCTGGATGAGGGTGACGGTGACCGTCGATGGGGCCTGCAGCTTGAGTCCAGAGGGACCGGTCACGGTTACAGGATAGGCGGCGGTGCCGGCTGTGGCACCGGTGAGGGTGACGACCGCCTTGATATCGGAGGGGCGCAGCGCCGAAACGAGGTCGGCGGGGCCGCTCACGCGGACTTCGACGGTGAGGGGGCGGGCGGGGTCGCGGGCGAGGCCGGCCGGGAGATTCTGGAGCTCGGGCGCGACGAGCAGGCTGGCGGCCGACTCGAGGGGTTCGAAGCGGATGGTGATCGTCACGGTACGGCGGTCGAGGGAGACGTTGGGGATGGTCACGAGGTTGCGGACGAGCCGGAGCTCCGTCCGGGCGCCGGTGACGTCGACTTTCTCGGCGGTCACGGCGTTCAGCTCGTTGACGACGGCGCGCTCGCCGGAGATGTTGACGGCTGGCGGGTCGATGGTGATGGAGGCCACGCGGTACCCCGCTGCGGGCGCCCCGGTGAGGTCGACGAGGACGGGGACGGAGCGCTGGACGAAGGCCTGGACGATGCGGATGGTGGCGGTCGCCCGCGGCGGCGAGATGGCGACGGTTTCGACGGTGCCGGTGGCGGAGCGGGCGACGAGTTCGCCGGTGACGACGTAGGACTGGTCTTTCACGCCGCTGAGGTTGACGTCGAGGTCGACGGACTGGACGGCCTGGACGCGCTCGGGGAGGCCCGAGATGGTGACGACGGCCGGCTCGACGCTGGTGCCGGCTTCGTCTTCGCGGAAGCCGGCGGGAAGCTGGCCGGAGCGGCGGAGGGTGACGGGCACTTCGCGGGTGGCGGGTTCGACGAGTGTGATGCGGACCTGGGAGGGGATGACCTGGAGGACGCGGATGCCGGGCCGGCGGGAGGTGACGCGGACCTGGCGGAACTCCTCCACGCCGGGCTGCATGCCGCGGACGTCGACGCGGGCGTCGAAGTCGGACGGCGCGAGGGCGGCGAGGTCGTCGGCGCGGCCCTCGGCGATGACGCGGACGGAGTGGCTTTCGCGGACGATGTAGGGGCCGGCGTTCTCGGCGGTCACCACGATGGAGGCGGGCTGGCCTTCTTCGGGGAAGGTGACGGAGACGCGCGGGTTTTCGACGTCCTGGACGACGAACCAGATGGCGAAAGCGGCGAGGAGGCTGAAGGAGGCCTGGGCCCAGTGCTCGCGAAGCGAGCGGGCGGTGCCGGCGAGCACCTGGGCAGCGGCCTGCCGGCGGGACGGCCGGCGGTGGTTGCCGTTCACGCGCGCACCTCGGCCGGGGATGCGGCCGCGCGGGCGCCATCGGGTTCGAGGACCCATTCGAGGACGGCGCGGAGGCGGCGCTCATCGGGCACGGGGGTGAGGCGGCCGTTGAGGGCGACGCTGATTTCACCGGTCTCTTCGGAGACGACAACTGCGAGGGCATCGGTGGTTTCGGTGATGCCGAGGGCGGCGCGGTGGCGGGTGCCGAGGTTCCGGTCGCCGGGGTCGGAGGCGAGGGGCAGGACGCAGCCGGCGGCGACGACGCGCTGGTCGCGGATGACGACGGCCATGTCGTGGAGGGGCGAATTCGGGAAGAAGATGCTGGTGAGCAGCTCCGGGGAGACGCGGGCATCGACGGGGACGCCGGTTTCGATGACGTCCTGGAGGCCGGTTTCGCGTTCGATGACGACGATGCCGCCGTGGCGGGCGGCGGCCATGCGGCCGGCGGCGCGGGAGACGGCATCGATGACGTCGCCGTATTCGGCGGTGCGGAACCAGCCGGAGAAGCCGGTGCGCCCGAGGCGGTCGAGCGCGCGGCGGATTTCGGGCTGGAAGATGATGACCGCGCCGACGAGGAGCGCCGTGACGGAATGCTGAATGAGGAAGTTGATGACGACGAGGTCGAGCGCGCGCCCCAGGACGACGAAGACGAGGAACAGGGCGACGACGCCCCGGAGCTGCGTCATGGCGCGCGTGCCGCTGAGGAGGCGAAGGGCCGCGTAGATCAGTACGGCGATGAGCAGGACATCGACGGCGCTGGTGAACGTGAACTGGGCGAGGACGTCGCGAACGTGGTCGAGGTCGAACATAGCAGCGGCGGGAGGCCCCGGGGCCGAGGCCGCCTCATCATACGCTGCCGGCGGGGAACGGCGGGTTCAGCGCTCGACCTGTCCGTCGGCGCCGAGGAGGAAGGCGACGACAGCAGCCTGCGCCCAGACGCGGTTTTCGGCCTGGTCGAAGATGATGGACGACGGCGATTCGAAGACGTCGTCGGTGATCTCTTCGCCGCGGTGGGCGGGCAGGTCGTGCATGATGAAGGCGCCGGGCTTCGCGTGGGCGACGAGCGCGGCGTTGAGCTGATAGGCGGCGAAGTCGATTTTGCGGCGCTCGGCTTCGCGCTCCTGGCCCATGGAGGTCCAGACGTCGGTGTACAGGGCTTCGGCGCCGCGCACGGCATCGACGGGGTCGGTGGTGGCGCGGAAGCTGCCGCCGGAGGCCGCGGCGCGGGCGGAGGCCTCGGCGACGGCCCATTCGGGCAGCTGGTAGCCGGGGGGCGACGCGATGCGGACGTCCATGCCGAGAGCGGTCGCGGTGATCACGAGGCTGGTGGAGACGTTGTTGCCATCGCCGACGAAGGCGAGGGAGCGGCCGCGGAGGTCGCCCATGTGCTCGCGCAGGGTGAGGAGGTCGGCGAGGGCCTGGCAGGGGTGCTCCTCATCGGTGAGGGCGTTGATGACCGGGATGGAGGAGAAGCGGGCGTACTCCTCGATGATGGACTGGCCGTAGGTGCGGACAGCGACGATGTCGACGTAGCGGGCGAGGACGCGGGAGACGTCGCGGATGGCTTCGCGTTCGCCGAGGCCGACCTCGCGGGGGTCGAGGTACATGGTGAAGGCACCGAGGTGGTCCATCGCGATTTCGAAGCTGACGCGCGTGCGGAGGGAGGCTTTCTCGAAGAGGAGGGCGAGGTGCTTTCCGGCGAGGACCTTCTGCGGGCGGCGCTTCAGCGCGGCGGCGAGGTCGAGCAGATACGCAATCTCGTCGGAAGAGAGGTCGGCGGAGCTGAGGAGATGGCGGGGCGTGTGCATCGTCGGAAGTATAGGAAGGGCGGCGGCTTATGTCCGATCGATGCTGCGCCGGTGGAAGGGGCGTGACGATAGTGATGACAGGAGGGTATCGCCGTGGAGGAGCGCAGGCTGCTGCAGCCGACGTGGGCGGGGAAGTTCGCCGAGGGGAAGATGTTCCGGAAGCTGGAGTGCGACCGGTGCGGGGCGCGCTTCCAGTTCGGGGAGCGGCCGCGGGTGACGCGGGTGCCGCGGTGCCCGGCGTGCGGTTCGCTGAGCAGCCACCCGCGGGCGGCGTGAGGCGGGGAGGGGATTCCGCATTGGGCCGGCTTTGCTACGATGAAGGCGGACAGGGGTGTAGCTCAGCTGGTAGAGCATCGGTCTCCAAAACCGAGTGTCGCGGGTTCGAGTCCTGCCACCCCTGCCAGGCCTCCCTGGCGCCGACCCTCAGGCGCTTGCCGCATGGCGGGGAGGGTTCGTAGGATGTGGGTTGCGTTGCCCAGGTGGTGGAATGGCAGACACGCTGTCTTGAGGGGGCAGTGCCGTACAGGCGTGTGAGTTCAAATCTCACCCTGGGCACCAAACGCAACGAATGCCGGCGCCATGGCCAAGTGGTAAGGCAGAGGTCTGCAAAACCTTCACCGCCGGTTCGAATCCGGCTGGCGCCTCCAGACCTCTCCGAAGGCTCCGACCATGGGGCCTTTTTTGTTGCCCGGCGCGGATCGCGCCGATGAGCGGGAGCGGGTAGGATGCGGCCGGCGTCTGCAACACGAAGGAGGTTCGACCTGTGAGAGGTTTGCGCGGCGAAGCGGCGATCGTCGGCATCGCCGAGTTCGCGCCGGTGCGGCGGCCGGACCGGACCTGGATGGGGCTGGAGGCGTATGCCGAGCTGGCGCGGCTCGCGCTCGAGGATGCGGGCTTCACCCACGGCGATGTCGACGGGCTGATGACGGGCCACGTGGCTGAGTCGGGCGGGCTGTTCGCGCCGGGGCACCTGACGGAGTACCTGGGCATCGGCTCGCACATCTCGGAGGTGGTGGACCTCGGCGGCGCGACGGGGGCGGGCGCGGTGCTGCGGGCGGCGATGGCGATCGAGCTGGGGCTGTGCGAAACGGCGCTCTGCATCGTGCACACGCTGCCGCGGCCGAAGAACCCGAAAGGCGGCGGCCCGACGTTCCGGATGGCCGCCTGGGGCTCGCCGATGGGCGAGTTCGACTACCCGTTCGGGGCCGTCGGGCAGAACTACGCCTACGCGATGATTGCGAACCGGTACGCCTACGAATTCGGGCTGACGGACGAGCAGCGTGCGAAGGTGGCGGTGGACCAGCGGACCAACGCGGCGGCGAACCCGAAGGCGGTATTCCGCGACCCGATCGACATCGACGACGTGCTGAATTCGCCGGTCATCGTCGACCCGCTGCACATGCTGGAGATCGTGATGCCGTGCTTCGGCGGCGCGGCGATCGTGGTGACCTCGAAGGAGAAGGCGAAGCGGGCGAAGCACCGGCCGGCGTACATCATCGGGGGCGGCGAGAACACGACGCACCTCTCGGTGACCTACGACCCGAGCTTCACGGAGACGCCGATCAAGGCGGCGGCCGACCGGGCGTTCGCGATGGCGGGCGTGAAGCGGTCGGAGATCGACCTTGCGTCGCTCTACGACTGCTACACGATCACGGTGCTGCTGACGCTGGAGGACACGGGCTTCTGCGGAAAGGGGGAGGCGGGGAAGTTCGTGGAGGAGCACGACCTGACGTATCGCGGGGATTTCCCGATGAATACGCACGGCGGGCAGCTGAGCTTCGGGCAGGCCGGGATGGCCGGCGGGATGTCGCACATCACGGAGGCGTACCTGCAGATGACGGGCCGGGCCGGGGAGCGGCAGCTGCGCCGGTGCGACACCGTGTTCGTGCACGGCAACGGCGGGCTGATGAGCGAGCAGGTCTCGCTGATTCTCCGGGGGGAATGACGGGATGCCGAAGTACCGTTCGAACATCGAGCCGCTGCCGGTGCCGACGCCGATTTCGCAGCCCTTCTGGGACGGGACGCGGCAACACCGGCTGCTCATCCAGCGGTGCGATGCGGGGCACGTGTTCTTCTACCCGCGGTCGCACTGCCCGCGCTGTCTTTCGAACCGGCTGGAGTGGGTGGAGGCGTCAGGCAAAGGGACGCTGTACAGCTACACGGTGGCCCGCCGGCCGACGTCGCCGGATTTCGAAGCCGACGTGCCGTTCGTCATCGCGGTGGTCGAGCTGGACGAGGGCCCGCGGATGACGTCGCGGCTGGTGGAAGTCGACCCGGACGCGGTGCGGATCGGGCTGCGGCTCGAGGTGGTGTTCGACGACGTAACGGAGGAGATCACGCTGCCGTACTTCCGGCCGGCGCCGGCGTAGGAAGCGGAGGATGGTCGGGGTGCCGCGATTCGAACGCGGGACCTCTTGAACCCCATTCAAGTGCGCTACCAGGCTGCGCTACACCCCGACCCGGGCGGGCTGGCGCGGCGTTCCGTCTGCGCGCCGTTCCACGCTACACCATACGAAGCGGCGGGCGCGGGGTCAAAGGCGGGCTCACTGCCCGGAGGGGAGCGGACCGGGAGCTGAGCGGCTGCCGGCCGGTTCCGCGGCTGGCGGTTCGTGGACGGGGGCGTGGCCGCGGACCGCGCCGCCGGAGCGAATTTCCGCGAGGCGCCGGCCGAAGAGGAGCAGGACGAGCCCGCTCATGGCGATGATGGCGGCGCCGAGGGTGAAGAGGCCGGGCCGAATGCCGAGGCCCTGCACGAGGAAGCCGGCGAGGATGGCGCCGAGCGGGATGAGGCCGCGGTCGAGACTGAGGAGCGACATGACGCGGCCGTGCATCTCCGGGGTGCTGTTGGAGAGCAGGATGCCATTGGTGAAGGCCATATAGGTGACGGTCATGCTGCCGGCGAGCGCGAGGAGGAGCGCAGTGAGCCAGGTGTTCTGCTGGAGGGAGATGGCAACGAGGGCGGCGCCGAAGACGAGCATGTTGATCATGAGCTGCAGGCCGGGCCGCGCGATATCGGACTTCCAGGCGACGAAGAGGGAGCCGGCGAAGGCGCCGACGCCGGTCGCGCCGGCGAGGAAGCCGACACCGGAATCGCCGAGGTCGAGCGTCTTCTTCGCGAGGAGCGGGACGAAGACCTGCTGGTAGGGGAAGCCGAAGATGAACAGGATGAGCGAGAGCCCGGTGACGACGAAGAGGACGGGCTGGCTGGCGACGTAGCGGAAGCCCTCGGCGAGGTCGGCGAAGAGGCCCGAGTCCTTCCGGCGGCGGGCTGCGGCGCCGTCGTCGAAGCGCATGAGCAGGGTGGTGAGGATGACGAGCAGGTAGATGCCAGCGGTGATGAGGTAGACGCCGCCGACGGAGGTGACGACGAGGAGGGCGCCGGCGAAGGCCCCGCCGCCGATGCGCATGAAGCTGAGCGCGGTGGAGTTCAGGGCGACAGCGTTCAGCAAATCTTCCGGCGGGACGGTGCGCGGGATGAGCGACTGGCGGACGGGCTGGTTGAAGGCCATCGCGGTGCCGGCGACGCCCGCGGTAAGGAAGACGTGCCAGACTTCGACGATGCCGGCGACGGCGACGACGCCGATGAACAGGTGGCAGGCGGTGGACGTGCACTGGGTGACGGTCAGGATGCGTTTTCGGTCGTAGCGGTCGGCGACGGCGCCGGCGATGAGGCCGAAGAGGAGGATGGGCGCGAGCCGGGTCGCGATGACGAGCGAGAGCATGACCGCGGAATCGGTCAGGTCGAGGATGAGGACGGCGCGGGCGACCTGGTCCATCCAGAGGGTGGCGGAGTGGCCGGTCTGGCCGAGCCAGAGGAGGCGGTAGTTGCGGTGGCGGAGGGCGCGGAAGGTGGTGTCGGCGCCGGGGAGGCGGGGCATACCGCGAATCGTACGTTTACGCGAGGGTGAGGGGAAGGAGTTGGGAGTTAGGAGTTAGGAGTTAGGAGTTGGGAGTTGGGAGTCAGAGGTCGAGTTCGATGCCGACGGGGCAGTGGTCGGAGCCCATGACCTCGGGCTGGATGAAGGCGCGGCGGACGCGCGGCATGAGGTCTTCGGAGACGAAGACGTAGTCGATGCGCCAGCCGACGTTGCGGGCGCGGCGGTCGCGCCACGGGTCCCAGTAGGTGTAGGCGTCGCGCTGGTCGGGGTGGAGGGCGCGGAAGGTATCGACGTAGCCGTTCTCGATGATGCGGGTGATCCAGGCGCGTTCTTCGGGGAGGAAGCCGGTGCCTTTGAGGGCCTCCTGCGGGCGGGCGACGTCCATTTCGGTGTGGGCGATGTTGAAGTCGCCCATGAAGACGAGGGAGCGGCCCTGGCTGCGGAGGTGGTTGACGTGGGCGAGGAAGGCCTCGTAGAACTCGAACTTGTAGGCGAGGCGGTCCTCGCCGCGGCCGGCGTTGGGGTAGTAGGATGTGAGGAGGGTGAACTCCGGGTAGTCGGCCTGGATGACCCGCCCTTCGATATCGAAGCGTTCGATGCCGAGCCCGAGACGGACTTCGAGCGGCTCGGGTTTGGAGAGCAGGAGCGCCCCGCTGTAGCCGGCCCGCTGGGCCGGGTGCCACCACGACCGGTAGCCGAGGTCGGTCCAGGGCTCGCCGTCGAGCTGGTCGGGCGTTGCCTTCACTTCCTGGAAGCCGGCGATATCCGGCGCGGTGGTTTGGAGCCACGCCTGGAGGTGGCCGCCTTTGAGGGCGGAGCGGATGCCGTTCACGTTCCAGGAGCAGATGGTGAGGGCGGCCACGGCGAAAGTTGACCCGAATCCGGGGCAGCGGGCAAGGCGCGGTTCGGGGGCATGCCGGACGGTGATGACGGGTTCACCCTGATCGGTTCGTTCATACGGAGCGGACGATACTTATGCAGAGAAAGGAGCGAAGCAATGACGAAGTGCCCGGTATGCATGGCGCGGTTCGTCGCTGCCGGGGCCGCTGAGCGGAAGTGGCTCGAGTGGCACATGGCGCGGTCGCACGGCATCCAGCGGATGCAGCTCGTCGCCGGGTGGCCGGCGGCGGCGGCGCACGGCCCCGGCCAGTCGGCCGCGTAAGGTCAGGCGAAGGCGCGGGCGAAGATGACCGCTGCCGAGGCGACGATGGTGACGACGGCGTACTCGGCGGCGGTGGACCATTCGAGGTCGTGGTCGAGCAGGTGGTGGACGATGCCGGTGGCGAGGTAGAAGGCGATGATGAGGAGGGCGCCGGCGAGGAGGCCATCGAGCGGGAAGAAGTAGAGCGCGAGGCGGAGTTCGGCGAGCGAAATGCCGATGGCGATGGACACGAGGAAAGAGCTGGGGCCCGTCAGGCGGCTTTCGCGGAGGAGTTCGAGGGCGAGGAGCATGCTGACGGCGCCGACCGCGGCGGAGGCCACGGGGAGCGGGTCGTCCCGGGTGAAGAGGACGGCGTAGAAGGAGAAGGCGACGAGGTAGGTCGCGACCGCCATGACGAGGCGGAACGGGCCGTAGAGGCGGGCGCGGACGTCGACGGTCTGGTATTCCCCGAAGGCGACGGCGCCGACGGTGAGGGCCGCGAACGCGGCGAGCGCGGGGCGGGCGTAGCCTTCGACGGCGTGGTCGATGAAGAGGGCAGACCCGAGGACGCCGAGGGCCGGCAGGAAGGTATAGACGAGCGAATCGACGGGGCCGCCGGACCAGCCGGGGTGGCGGCGGACGATGCCGTCGGTGGCGAAGGCGACGAGCACGGCGGTGAGCCACGGCAGCCACGGGAGTTCGGGCCGGAGGGTGACGGAGGCAACGAGGCCGCCGGCCGCGACGAGGGTGAGGAGGACGACGCGGGCCAGCGGTCCGCCATCGTTCGCCGTGGGCATGGAGTGCACGGCCAGGAGGCTACTCCGCGGCGAAGACCGGCTCTTCGAGCCCGTAGATTTCGGCGGCGTTGCGCCACCAGAGCCGCTCCTGCTCGTCCTCGGTGAGGCCGAGCTGCTCGTACATGGCGTCGAAGCGGCGGATGTGCTCGCCGATTTCGTCCATGCCGCAATCGCTGCCCCAGACGAGCTTTTCGACGCCGAACTCGCCCTGGGAGTTGGCCGCGAGGAGCTTCCGCTCGACGAGGTGGCGTTCGATGGTTTCGCCGCCGCTCATGTCGAACCAGACGTTATGGCGCCAGCGGGCGACGGAGGCGGCGTAGTCGTAGTTGCCCTGGTTGCCGACGTGGGCGCCGATGATTTTCAGCTTCGGGAAGCGGTTGGCGATGGTATCGAGGTGGAGCGGCGACATGCGGGTGGCGGAGACGTTGCGCGGGGGCATGCGGCTCTGCATCGCGAGCATGCGCTGGTAGGCCTGGGCGGCCGCCGCCGAGCGGCGCGGGTGGGTGATGGAGTAGTCGAGCCCGCCGCCGATGACGCCCATGTGGAAGAGGATGGGCATGCCGAGCTGTTCGGCCTTCGCGTACGTGGGGAGGTAGTCGGGTTCGTCGTAGGGGCGGGCGACGCCGATGAGCTTGAGGCCGCGATAGCCCATGTCGTAGAGGTGCTGGACCTCGGCGGGGCCGATTTCTTCGGGGTCGATGACGGCGACCGGGATGAAGAGGTCGCGGTACTTCTCGAGGATCTCCATGCCGCGCTCGTAGGTGGGGCCGAAGCGGCCGCCGGTGAGCATGCAGCCCTTCGTGATGCCGACGCGGACGGCGATCTCGGCGAGGCGGTCGACCATCGGGGCCTGGTCTTCGTCGGGGTTCTCCCAGTTGCGCGGGAAGTGGATATGGACGTCGAAGATTTTTCTCATGGGCGGGCCGACCGGGGGGATTGGCGCTCGTGCGAGTGTAGCACCCGGCCGCGCGTAGGCTCACCGAGCGGTTCAGGAAGCGATCGGGTAGGCTCGTGAGGATGCGATCGCGTCCGTTCGTCGCCCTGTACGTAGCGGTCTTCGTGGCGACGATGGGGATTTCGATGGTGAGCCCGCTGCTGCCGGTGTACGCGGAGGAGCTGGGGGCGACGGGCATCTGGCTGGGCCTCACGTTTTCGGTGTTCGCCATCGTGCAGACGTTCGTGGGGCCGTTCGCGGGGCGGCTCTCGGACCGGTACGGGCGGAAGCCGTTCATCGTGGCGGGGCTGCTGGTCTACCTCGTGGCGGCGCTCGGCTACCTGACGGCGCAGAGCTTCTACCAGGTGATTGCGTTCCGGGCGTTCTCTGGGCTGGGGACGAGCCTCATCTTCTCGGTGGCGCGGGCGTACGTGGGCGACCTCACGCCGCGGGGGCAGGAGGGGAAGTGGCTGGGCGTGTTCGCCACGGCGGACATCGTCGGGTTCGGCACGGGGCCGCTGGTGGCGGGCGTGCTGCGCGAGGTGCTGGGATTCCGGTCGGTGTTCATCGCGATGGCCTCGATGATGGCGCTCTCGGCGCTGGTGCTGACCATGTGGCTGCCCCGGCACAGCCCGGCCGAGCTGGAGCGGCGGGCGACGCGGCGCGCCGGGGGCACGGTGGAGCGGACGGACCGTTCGTTCCGGGAGGCGTTGAGCGACCGCGTGGTGCTGGCGGTGACGCTGCACGCGGGGATGGTGGCGGTGGCGGCGGGCGCGAGCCTGAGCTTCCTCGCGCTGCGGCTGGAACAGGGCATCGGCGCGACACCGATCATGATCGGCATCGCGTTCGCGACGCAGGACATCACGGGCGGGCTGGCACAGCCGATCCTGGGACGGATCGCGGACCGGCGGGACCGGCGGGTGCTGGTGGCCGGCGGGCTGGCGGCGTATGCGGCGCTGCTGGCGAGCCTCGGCATCGTGCCGAACTATGGCGCTGCGGTGGCGGTGCTGCTCGCGATGGGGGCGACGAGCTCCCTTTCGATGGTGTCGGCGGGCGCGATCCAGGTGGTGGCGGGGCGGCGTGCGGGGATGGGGACGGTGCTCGGGCTCAGTTCGGCGTCGAACGGCATCGGCATCGTGGCGGGGTCGCTGCTCTCCGGCGCGGTCGTCTCGCTGTTCGCGCTGGAGGGCGCGTTCTTTTTCGGGGGCGCCATCATGGCGGCGGGCATCCCGGCCTTCCTGTGGCTGACGCGCGGCGCGGCGGTCGCGGAGCCGGTGAACGCTGCGGGGCGGGTAGGCGAGGCCGAGGCGGAAGCGGCCGGCTGAGACCGGCCCCTGGCCGGGTACCATTGCGTCATGGCTGAGGAGGCATCGGCCGGGTTCGATGGGGCGTTCGTGCCGCCGCCGGGGACGGTCTTCGCGGAGGTGGCGGTCCACACGACGCAGCCGGCGCGGCGGCCGTTCACGTACGCGGTGCCACCGGGGATGCGGGTCGAGCCGGGGATGGCGGTCTTCGTGCCGTTCGGGCCGCGCATCGTGCAGGGCATCGTGCTGGCGGTGACGGACCAGAGCGAGGTCGAGGCCGTGCGGCCGGTGAGCGCGGTGCTGGACCCGGAACCGCTGCTGGACCCGGCGCGGGCCGGGCTGGCGCGGTGGATCGCGGAGGAGTACCTCGCGCCAATCTGGGAGTGCGTGGCGTGTTTCCTGCCGGCGGGGTTCGGGCAGAAGCCGGTGACGATGGTCTCGCCGGTGGAGGTGCCGCCGCTCCTGCCGGTGGACCCGAAGGACCGCGCGATTCTGCAGTACCTCGCGGAGCACGGGCAGGTGACGCTCGACGAGCTGCGCGAAGGGGTGGGACAGGTGCCGCTGGCGGCGCTCCAGCGGCTGCAGGAGAGCGGGCACCTCACCGTGGCGCAGGGGCTGGCGCGGCCGGCGGGCAGGCCGAAGTTCGAACGGCGGGTTGCGCTGGCAGTGGAGGCCGGGCGGGCGCGGGAGGAGGCGGCGGCGCTGCTCGGGGCGCGGGAGCGGTCGGTAGAAGGCCGGCTGCTGGCGCGGCTGAGCGAGGCGGGGGACATCCCGCTGAGCGAGGCGCGGGCGCTCGGCGCGACGCCCGCGCACCTCGAGCGGCTGGAGGAGCGGGGGCTGGTCCGGCGGTACGAGCGCCGGGTGGAGCGCGACCCCGCGGCCGCGGTCCGGGGCGGGAGCAGCCCGCCGCCCGTGCTGACGCCAGAGCAGGCGGCGGCCGCGGAGACGGCGTGGACAGCGCCGGTGACGCTGCTGCACGGCGTGACCGGGGCGGGAAAGACCGAGGTCTACCTCGAGCTCGTGCGGCGGACGCTGGCAGAGGGCCGGGGCGCCATCGTGCTGGTGCCGGAGATTTCGCTGACGCCGCAGGCGATTCGGCGGTTCGGCGAGCGGTTCGGCGACGAGCTGGCGGTGTTCCATTCGCGGCTTTCGACCGGCGAGCTGTACGACCAGTGGTTCCGGGTGCACCGCGGGGAGGCGCGGCTGGTGCTGGGCTCGCGGAGCGCGATCTTCGCGCCTGTCCGGGAGCCGGGGCTCATCGTGCTCGACGAGGAGCACGAGTGGAGCTACAAGCAGGCCGACCCGGTGCCACGCTACCACGCGCGGGACGTGGCGCTGCGGCTCGGCGAATTGACCGGGGCGCGCGTGGTGCTCGGCAGCGCGACGCCGGACGTGGTGACCTACCACCGGGCAGAGACGGGGCAGATCGCCCGGGCAGAGCTCGCGGCGCGGGTGGCGCCGGCGGCAGGCGGCCGACTGGCCGAGGGCGCAATGCCGGACGTGGAGGTGGTGGACATGCGGGAGGAGCTGCAGGCGGGCAACCGGAGCATGTTCAGCCGGGCGCTGCGGCAGGCGGTGCGGCAGGCGCTGGCTGCGGGGGAGCAGGCGATCCTGTTCGTGAACCGGCGGGGCTCGGCGCGCTTCGTGCTCTGCCGGGATTGCGGCTACCTGCCGCTCTGCCCCTCGTGCGAAGTCGCGATGAGCCTCGACCAGGAGGCCTCGATCCACGCGATGCTGCGCTGCCACCACTGCGGGCGGACGCGGCGGCTGGAGGACCGCTGCCCGAAGTGCGACAGCCTGCGCTACCGGCCGTTCGGGGTGGGCACGCAGCGGGTCGAGGCCGAGGCGCGGGCGGTGTTCGCCGGGGCGCGGGTGGCGCGCTGGGACAGCGACACGGCGCGGGGCCGGGACGCGCACGCGCGGATGGTGGCGGAGCTCGAGGCGGGCGCGATCGACATCGTGGTCGGCACGCAGCTGCTGGCGAAGGGGCTCGACCTGCCGAAGCTGACGACCGTCGGCGTGGTGGACGCCGACGTGGGCTTGAGCCTGCCCGACTACCGGGCGGCCGAGCGGACGTTCCAGCTGCTGAGCCAGGTGGCCGGGCGCGCCGGGCGCCGGGACCGGCCGGGGCAGGTCGTCATCCAGACGTACGAGCCGGAGGCGCCGCCGATCGTAGCGGCGGCAGCGCACGACTACCGGGGCTTCTACGAAGCGGAGATCGCGCACCGGCGGCGGGCGGGCTACCCGCCGTTCAACCGGCTGGTGCGGCTCATCTACCGGCACCCCAACCTCGAGGCGGGGCTCGAGGAGGCGACCCGGGTGGCGAGCGAGCTGCGGGTGCTGCGCGACGCGGCCGGGCGGGCGGAGCCGGACATCCTCGGGCCGACGCGGCCGTTCATCCCGCGGGTGCGGGGGGAGCACCGCTGGCAGATTTTGCTGCGAGGGCGGCGGCCGGCGGCGCTCGTCGCGGAGGTGCGGCTGGGCGAGCGGTGGTCAGTCGACGTCGACCCGGGGAGCCTGCTCTGACGATTCGGCGGGCGCGAACCTTCGCCCGGTGGTAGCCGTGCTGGTATCCTGCCATGCCAGCCGGGCCCGCAGGCCCGGCGCGCGAAGGGATGGTTCGGCATGGACCAGGAACTGAAGCCGTGGTCGCGGCTCGCCCTGATCTTCCCCGGGCAGGGGTCGCAGCACGTCGGCATGGGCGAAAAGCTGGCGCAAGTCTCGCGGGCGGCGCGGGAAGTGTTCCGGCGCGCCGATGAGCTGCTGGAACGGAATCTCTCGAAGCTCTGCTGGGAAGGGCCGGCGGAGGAGCTGGAATCGACGCGGAACCAGCAGCCGGCGAGCTTCGTCACGTCGATCGCGTGGCTGGAGGCGCTGAAGGAGCGCTGGGCGGCGATCGGGCGGCCGTTCCAGCCGTACCTGTACGCCGGGCATTCGATGGGCGAGTTCACGGCGGCGGTCGCCGCGGAATCGCTGACGTTCGAGGACGGGCTTCGGCTGGTGGAAGCGCGGGGCCGGCTGATGGAGGAAGCCGGGCAGGAGAATCCCGGCGGGATGGCCTCCATCCTCGGGCTGCCCGAGGAGAAGGTGCTCGAAATCTGCGCGGAGGCCTCGAAGGAGGGGTACGTCGGGCTGGCGAACGCCAACTGCGAAGGTCAGAGCGTCATCTCGGGCTACTTGAAGCCGCTGAAGCTGGCGATGGAGCTGGCGGAGAAAGCGAAGGCGCGGCGGGTGGTCCGCCTGCCGATTTCGATCGGGTCGCATTCGCCGCTCATGGCGAAGGCGAGCGAGGGGATGGCCGCGCTGCTCGACCGGGTGAAGGTGATGGACCCGATCCGGCCGCTCGTCGGGAACGTGAACGCGGACCTGCTGCGCACCGGCGCGGAGGTGTGCCACGAGCTGAAGGAGCAGCTGACGCACGGCGTGCAGTGGCAGAAGACGATCGAGCGGATGCGCGACGAGGGGGCGGACATGTTCCTCGAGGTCGGCCCGGGCTCGGTGCTTACGAAGCTGGTGCGGCGGATCGACTACAGCGTGAACAGCGTGGCGATCAGCGATGAGTACGAGGGGCTGCTGACCGAGCGGTGGGCGCTGGTGGAGGCTGCGGCGCGATGAGCCGGCGGGTGGTGGTGACGGGCGTCGGGGCCGTGACGGCGGTCGGCCACACGGCGGAAGAGACCTGGCAGGCGATGCTCGCCGGGCGGAGCGGCATCGGGCCGATCACGCTGTTCGACCCGGAGCCGTACCCGGTCCGCATCCAGGCGGAGGTGAAGGGGTACGAGCTGGGCAACCGGGTCGACCCGAAGCAGCAGCGGTACATGAACCGGTCGGTGACGTTCGGCGTGGGCGCGGCGCTGGATGCGCTGGCCGACAGCGGCCTCGAAGTCACCGAGGAGAACGCCGACATGGTGGGCGTCATCTTCGGCTCGGGGGCCGGCGGCACCGACATGATTCTCGAGCACCAGCGCATCCTCGAGGAGAAGGGACCGCGGCGGATCACGCCGTTCCTCGTGGCGAACTTCATCCCGGATGCAGCGAGCGGGCACATCGCGATCGCGACGGGCGCGCGGGGGCCGAACCTCGCGCCGGTGGCTGCCTGCGCCACGGGGGCAGCCGCCATCGGCGAGGCGTTCGAGACGATCCGCCGCGGCGACGCGGACGCCGTCATCACCGGCAGTTCGGAAGCGGTGCTGCTCCCGATTTACCACGCGACGTGGTGCTCGATGCGAGCGCTGGCGAGCGACAACGAGCACCCGGAGCGGGCGCTGAAGCCGTTCGACCTGAACCGGGACGGGTTCGTGGCCGGGGAAGGCGCGTGCGGGATGGTGCTCGAGGAGTACGAGCACGCGAAGGCGCGCGGCGCGCGGATCTACTGCGAGGTCATCGGGTACGGGGCCTCGAACGATGCCTACGACATGATTGCGCTCCACGAGACGGGGCGCGGGCTGAAGCGGGCGGTGATGGCGGCGATCCGGAAGGCGGGCATCGACCCGGCGGAGATCGACTACATCAACCCGCACGGGAGCGGGACACCGCTGAACGACCGGGTGGAGACGCTCGTCTTCAAGGACGTGATGGGCGAGGCGGCCTACCGGGCGGCGATTTCGTCGGTAAAGCCGATTACGGGGCACTGCATGGGCGCGAGCGGGTCAGTAGAGGCGCTCGCCTGCGTGATGGCGATCCGGGACCAGAAGGTGGCGCCCACCATCAACTACACGACGCCCGACCCGGAGTGCGACCTCGACTACGTGCCGAACGTCGCGCGGGAGATGCCCGTGCGGGTGGCGATGACCACCTCGGTGGGGCTGGGCGGGCACAACGCGTGCCTGATATTCCGGAAGGTCGACTGACCGGGGAGATGCCTGTGAGGCGAGCACTGGTGACCGGCGTGGGGGCCATCACGCCGATTGGACTGACCGCGCACGAGTTCTGGGAGAATCTCGTGGCGGGCGTTTCGGGCGCGGGGCCGATCACGCGGTTCGACACGGCGGACATGCCGGTGAAGATCGCGACCGAGGTGAAGGGGTTCGAGCCCGGGAAGTACATGGACACCAAAGAGGCGCGGCGGATGTCGCGGTTCGCGCAGTTCGCGGTGGCCGCGGCGAAGCTGGCCGCGGAGGATGCGGGGCTGACGCTGACCGACGAGGAGCGGCGACGCGCCGGGTCGGCGATCGCGACGGGTGCCGGCGGCGCCATCGACACGATGGAAGAGGTGCTGGTGCTGAAGGAGCGGGGGCCCGGCCGGGTGAGCCCGTTCTACGTGCCGACGATGGCGCCGAACATGGGCGCGTGCCAGGTTTCGATGCATCTCGGGCTCCGCGGCCCGGCGATGGCGAGCGTGGCGGCCTGCGCGAGCGGCCTCTACAGCTACCTCGAGGCGAAGCAGCTCATCGCTTCCGGGCGGTGCGACGTGGTGCTGGCGGGCGGCACCGAAGCAGCGCTGCACCCGCTGCCCATCGCAGCGCTGGCGAACATGAAGGCCCTGAGCCGCCGGAACGACGAGCCGGAGAAGGCGAGCCGGCCGTTCGACCGCGACCGCGACGGGTTCGTCTTCGGCGAAGGCGCCGTGGTGATGGTCATCGAGTCGGAGGAGCGGGCGAAGGCGCGGGGGGCGCGTGTCTACGCGGAGCTGGCGGGGGGCGGCCTGAGCTGCGACGCGTACCACATCACGGCCCCGCTGGAGGACGGCTCGGGCGCGTGCGACGCCATGGTGGAGGCGCTCCGGGATGCCGGCATGGCGCCGGAGGACGTGGACTACATCGCGGCGCATGGGACAGGGACGCCGCTGAACGACGTGGCGGAGACGAAGGCGATCAAGCTGGCCTACGGGGAGCACGCGCGGCGGCTGGCGGTGAGTTCGCCGAAGTCGATGGTGGGGCACCTGCTCGGGGCAGCCGGCGCGGTCGGCGCGCTGGCGGCGGCGCTGGCGGTGTACCATGACGTGGCGCCGCCCACGATCAACCTCGAGAACCCGGACCCCGAATGCGACCTGGACTACGTGCCGCTGAAGGCGCGGGCGATGCGCATCCGCGCGGCGGCAGCGAACGGGTTCGGCTTCGGGGGCCAGAACGGCTCGGTGATCTTCCGCAAGTACGAGGGCTGACGTAGCCTAGCGGACACCCGGCAGCGAACAGCACGAAGAGGGGAGCAATCGCCAATGGCAACAGTGTTCGAACGAGTCCGCGATGTGGTGGTGCGGCAGCTGAAGGTGAGCCCGGACGAAGTGACGCCGGAGGCGAGCCTCGTCGACGACCTGCGGGCCGACTCGCTCGATATCGTCGACCTGACGATTGCGATCGAGGAGGAGTTCGCGGACCAGGCGGAGTTCGAAATCCGCGACGAGGACGCCGAGAACATCAAGACGGTGCAGGACATCATCGACTTCCTGGCGCACCAGGGCATCCACTAGCACCCGGCGCGCCGGGATTTCCGCCGGGCGGCGGCGCGGTCAGCCGCCGGCGAGGGCGCGGAGCTTCTGGACGATGCCGGGAAGGACGTCGAGCACGCGCTCGATCTCGGCGTCGGTGGTGTGGCGGCCGAGGGTGAGGCGGAGGGAGGCGTGGGCGAGGTCGCGGTCGATGCCCATGGCGGTGAGCACGTGGGAGGGTTCGAGCGAGCCCGTCGTGCAGGCGGAGCCGCTGCTGGCGGCGATGTCGGCGAGATCGAGCGCGAGAAGGACGCTTTCGCCCTCCACGTTGCGGAAGCAGCAGGAGAAGTGATTCGGCAGGCGCCGCTCCGGTTCGGCCGGGCCGGTGATGACCGTGTCCGGGATGCGCTCGGGGAGTTCGTAGAGGAGCCGGTTGCGGAGACGGCCGACGCGGGCGTTGAACTCTTCGCGCTCCTGCCACGCGAGCTGCATGGCGGCGGCGAGGCCGACGATGCCGGGGACGTTTTCGGTGCCGGCGCGGCGCTCTTTCTCCTGGCTGCCGCCGAGGATGAGGGGCTGCCAGGGGGTCCGGTTCTTGATGTAGAGCAAGCCGACGCCTTTCGGGCCGTAGATCTTGTGGCCGGCGAGGCTGAGGAGGTCGACGCCGAGGCGGGAAGGGGTGATATCGAGCGAGCCGGCGGCCTGGACGGCGTCGGTATGGACGACGACGCGGGGGTTCCGTTCGCGGGCGATGCGGGCGGCCTCGGCGACGGGCTGGATGGTGCCGACCTCGTTGTTGGCGGTCATGATCGAAACGACGACGGTTTCCGGGCCGACCGCTTCGGCGAGGGCTTCGAGCGAGACGACCCCGTCGCGGTCGACGGGCAGGTAGGTGGCGCGGAAGCCTTCGCGCTCGAGCTGTTCGACCGTGTGGAGGACGGCGTGGTGCTCGATGGCGGTGGTGACGATGTGGTTGCCGCGGCCGCGGGCGCGCTGGGCGAAGGCAGCGCCGCGGATGGCGGCGTTGTCGGATTCGGTGCCGCCGGAGGTGAAGACGATTTCGCGGGGCGACGCGCCGAGGAGGTCGGCGACGGTCTTGCGTGCGGCGTCGAGCGCCTGCCGCGCCTGCTGGCCTTCGAGGTAGATGCTGGAGGGGTTGCCCCAGTGGGTGGTGAAGAAGGGGAGCATCGCTTCGACGACGCGCGGGTCGGGCGGGGTCGTCGCGGCGTGGTCGAGGTAGATGCGCGGCATAGGAACAGGGTAGCGGATGGTGCGGGCGGACGATCACGGGGCGGGCGGACGTGGTATGCTGAAAAGCGGCAATTCCATCCGGGAGTGGGCCCCGCGCCCACTTTTTTGTTGAGAGTATGAAAAACGAACTGTTGTTGGCGCTGAACCAGCTGGCGGCGGAGAAGAACCTCCCGCAGGAGACGGTATACGAGGCGGTGGAGGCGGCCCTGACCTCGGCCTTCCGGAGGGAAGAGGACGACGCGCCGAACATGTACGTGAAGATCGATGCGCGGAACGGCGAGATCCGGGCGTACCGCCAGATGATCGTCGTGGAGCAGGTGGAAGACCCGCGCGTCGAGATGAGCGTGGAGGAAGCACGGCGCTGGAAGAAGGACGCACGGCCCGGCGACGTGCTCGACTTCGAAGAGGAGATTCCGAAGAACGCGGGCCGGATCGCGGCGCAGACCGCGAAGCAGGTGGTGCTGCAGCGGCTGCGGGAAGCGGAGCGGGACGCCATCTACGAGGAGTACATCTCGAAGGTCGGCGAGCTGATCGTCGGGACGGTGCAGAAGGCGGAGGCCCGGCAGATCATCATGGACCTCGGCCGGGGGACGGAGGCGGTGCTGCCGGCGAGCGAGCAGGTGCGAAACGAGCACCTGCGGCCGGGGCAGCGGGTCCGCGTGCTGGTCGTCGAGGTGAACAAGGCCTCGAAGGGTCCGCAGATCGTGGTGAGCCGGGCGCACCGGAACCTGCTGCGGCGGCTGTTCGAGATGGAAGTGCCGGAGATCAAGAGCGGGACGGTGGAAATCAAGAGCATCGCGCGCGAGGGCGGGCACCGGAGCAAGATCGCGGTGTGGGCCCGGAACCCGGCGATCGACCCGATCGGGGCGTGCGTTGGGGTGCGCGGCACGCGCATCCAGAACATCGTCAACGAACTGAACGGCGAGCGGATCGACGTCATCAAGTGGGACCCGGACCCGGCGAAGTTCGTTTCGAACGCGCTGAGCCCGGCGCAGGTGACGGAGGTGGAGATCGACCCGGAGGAGCGGCTGGCGCGGGTGGTCGTCCCCGACAAGATGATGTCGCTGGCGATCGGAAAGGACGGCCAAAACGCGCGGCTGGCGGCGAAGCTGACCGGCTGGCGGATCACCGTGCTGAGCGAATCGGCGAAGGAGCGCCTGGAAGCGGGCGAGCCGGAGACGCCGATGGCGTTCGAGCCGTACGCCCCGGGCGAGGCGCCGGATATCGACATCCTGCACGCGGCGGAGCAGGTGGCGGCAGCGGCCGAGGAGGCTGCGGCGGCCCAGCCGGCGGCGTCGGTCGTGACAGAGCAGCCGCGTGTGCAGCCCGAGCCGGAGCCGGTGGAGGAAGAGGAGGAGATCTCGTTCGCGTCGATCGTCGAGTCGATCCCGGTGCCGCGCGGCGAAGAGCGCGAATCGGAGGACTACGGCGAGGACGAGGACGAGGAGTACGAGATTCCCGCTACGATCATCGAGGAGGAGCGGCCGTCGTCGATCCGGTTCGCGGAGGATGTCCTGCCGCGGCGGGAAGAGGAAGACGAGCCGCTGCCGAAGAAGGCGGCGGGGAAGAAGGGCAAGCGCGCGCCCCGCTATTACGACGAGGGCGACGACATGGAAGACATCGACTACGCGGGCCGGATTCACTGATGCCGGGCTGCGGGTCGCGAGCGCGGGGAGGTGTTCGCCATCACGACGGGGGTTCGGCCACGGAGGCAGCCGCAGCGGACGTGCATCGCCTGCCGCACTGAGCAGGGGAAGCGGGAGCTGGTGCGGCTCGTGCGCACGCCGGATGGGCGGGTGCGGGTCGACCCGACGGGGAAGGCGAACGGCCGCGGGGCCTACCTCCACCCCTATCGTGAGTGCTGGGAGAAAGCGCTCCGAGGGGGTACGATAAAGAATGCACTGAAAATTACCCCGGCCGTGGACGATATCGAAGCCCTGCGGGCCTTCGGGTTGGCGTTGCCGGCGAAGGAAGGCGATAGCGTATGACGGCAAAGAGTTCGACCCAATCGCGCGTGACGATCCCGGCCGCCCTGACGGTGCGGGAGCTGGCGGAGCTGCTGCGCGTCTCGCCGGTGGAAGTCATCAAGCGGCTGATGACGAACGGGGTGATGGCGAATCAGAACCAGACGATCGACTACGACACGGCGGCGATCGTCGCGGTCGAGCTGGGGTTCGAGCCGGAGCCGGAGGCCGCGGCCGCGCCAGAGCCGGGCGCACCGCTCGTGGAGCCGGAAGAGGAGCCGGACGACCCGGCATCGCTCAAGCCGCGGCCGCCGGTCGTGACCATCCTCGGGCACGTCGACCACGGGAAGACGAGCCTGCTCGACGCGATCCGGAAGACGCGGGTGGCCGCGGGCGAGGCGGGCGGCATCACCCAGCACATCGGCGCCTACCAGGTGGAGCGGGACGGGCACCTCATCACGTTCATCGATACGCCGGGGCACGCGGCCTTTACGGCGATGCGGGCGCGCGGCGCGCAGGTGACGGATATCGCGGTGCTGGTGGTGGCGGCGGACGACGGCGTGATGCCGCAGACGGTTGAAGCGATCAACCACGCGAAGGCGGCTGAGGTGCCGATCATCGTCGCCATCAACAAGATCGACCTGCCGGCAGCGAACCCGGACCGCGTGAAGCAGCAGCTTACGGAGCACAACATCGTCGTCGAAGAGTACGGCGGCGATACGGTGTGCGTGCCGGTTTCGGCGGCGACGGGGCAGGGCATTGGCGACCTCCTCGAGGCGATCAACCTCGTCGCGGAGATCAGCGAGCTCAAGGCGAACCCGAACCGGCCGGCATCGGCGGTCGTCATCGAGGCGGAACTGGACCCGAGCCGCGGGCCGGTGGCGACGGTGCTCGTGCAGCGGGGGACGCTGCGGCAGGGCGACGCGGTCGTGGTCGGCGAGACGAGCGGCAAGGTCCGGGCGATGCTGGACGACCGCGGCCGGCGGATCAAGGAGGCCGGGCCGTCGACGCCGGTGGTCATCCTCGGGCTCGAAGACGTGCCGGAGGCCGGCGAGCGGCTGCGCGCGGTGGCCGATGAGAAGCTGGCGCGGCAGATCGTGGAGGAGCGGCGCCGCCGGCGCGAGGCGCAGGAGCAGACCCAGCACGCGCGGGTCAACCTCGACACGCTGTTCAACGAGATCAGCGCCGGGAAGCTGAAGGAGCTGATCATCATTCTGAAGACGGACGTCCGCGGGAGCGCGGAGGCGATCAAGGGCGTGCTGGAGCGGCTGAGCACGCAGGAAGTGAAGCTGAAGATCATCCACGCGGCGACCGGGCCGGTGACGGACAGCGACGTCATGCTCGCCGAGGCCTCGAACGGCATCATCATCGCCTTCAACACGCGCATCGAGCCGAGCGCGAAGAAGCGCGCCGAGGCTGCCGGCATCGAAATCCGGAGCTACAACATCATCTACCAGGTGCTCGAGGACGTGGAGAAGGCGCTCCAGGGCATGCTCGAGCCGGTGTACCAGACCGTGGTCGACGGCCATGCGGAGGTTCGCGCGGTATTCAAGTCGAGCCGCGTCGGGCAGATCGCGGGCAGCTACGTCACCGACGGCGTGGTGCGGCGCGGTTCGCTGGCGCGCGTGCTCCGGGGCAAGGAGGAGGTGGCAAAGGGCCGCTGCGAGGGTCTGAAGCGCTTCCAGGACGACGTCCGCGAAGTGCAGACCGGCTACGAGTGCGGCATCGTCATCTCCGGGTTCGACAAGTTCCAGGTCGGCGACATCATCGAGTTCTACCACGAAGAGCGGGTGAGCTGACGCCGCGGAGGGCGCGATGACGATGCGCACGACGCGCGTGGGCGAATTGCTGCGCGCCGAGATTTCGGAGCTGCTGCTGCGCGAGGTGAAAGACCCGAGGGTCGGCCGCGGCATGGTTACGATCACGGAGGTGCAGGTCTCGCCGGATCTTCGGCGGGCGGTGGTCTACGTCTCCCACCTCGGGACGGAGTCGGAGCGGGCGGAGGCGCTCGAAGGGCTGCAGCACTCGGCGCCGTTCCTGCACCGGGAGCTGGTGCACCGGCTCTCGCTGCGGAACGTGCCGGAGCTGGTCTTCCGGTTCGACCCCTCGATCGAACGGGGGGCGCGGCTCGCCGAACTGATCGAGCAGGTGCGGGCGGAGCGGCGTGGCGAGGAAGCGGGCGAGTAGCGGCCTGGACGGCCTCGTCCTGGTCGACAAGCCGGCGGGCTGGACGAGCCATGACGTGGTGGCGAAGGCGCGCCGGCTGTTCGGGCAGCCGCGCATCGGGCACACGGGGACGCTGGACCCGTTCGCGACGGGGCTGCTCGTGCTCTGCCTCGGGCAGGCGACGCGGCTGGCGGAGTATCTCACCGCGCACGAAAAGGAGTACACCGGCGAGGTGGTGCTCGGTATCGAGACGGACACGGCGGACTCCGACGGCGAGGAAACCCGGCGGGCCCCGGTGCCGGACCTCGGCCCGGCCGACCTCGAGCGGCTCGCCGCCGCGTTCACCGGGCGGCTGGCGCAGGTGCCGCCGGCGCACAGCGCGGTGAAGGTCGGCGGGCAGCGCGCGTATGCGCTCGCGCGAAAGGGGGAGGCGGTCGAGCTGGCGCCGCGCGAGGTGGAAGTCTTCACCCTGGAGCTCGCGATGGCGGGCCGGGACCGGCTCACGCTGCGGGTGCGGTGCGGGCCGGGCACGTATGTCCGGGCGCTGGCGCGGGACATCGGGCGGGCGATCGGCTGCGGGGCGCACCTCGCGGCGCTCCGGCGGACGCGCTCGGGGCCGTTCCGGGTCGGGGAGGCATACACTCTCGAGGCGCTGGAGCGGCTCGCGGCGGCGGGTCGGGCCGGGGACGCGGTGCTGCCGGCCGATGAAGGGATGCTCCGGTGGAGCGCGGCGATCCTCGGCGCGGCGGGCGCCGGGGCGTTTGCGCGGGGGAACCCGCACCGCGGCGGCGGCTTCCGGGCGCCCGCAGCGCTGGCGCGGGTGTACGACGCGGCAGGCAGCTTTCTCGGCGTGGGGAGCGTCGATGGCGCCGGGATGGTGCGGCCGGTGAAGGTTCTTCGCGGGGAATCGCGCGAAATCTGACGTTATGTTGCTTTCAGGTTCACTTCCGTGTTGACAGGTGCAGGGTCGAGGGTGATCATGCTCGGTGGCCGGTTGGTCTGCGCAGCTGCGTAGGCACTCTCACAATTTGGCCGGTGCCGTCGAACGACGGGAGAAGGAGGGTCCATTTGGAAGCCTACTGCCTGAAGTGCCGGGAACGGCGCGAGATGAAGGAGCCGAAGGCGATCACGATGAAGAACGGGAAGCCCGCCACCGAGGGCACCTGCCCGGTGTGCGGGACGAAGATGTTCAAGATCGGGAAGGCCTGAGGCCGGGCTTTCCGCACCAGAACCGAACGCGCGGCGAACGCCCGCCGGGATCCCGGCGGGCGTTCGCGTTGGCGGCGATAGCGGAGCTCAGGGCAGGTCGGCGGCGAGCAGGCGGATGACCTCGGCGTGGAGGCGGCCGTTGGTGGCGACGGCGGAATCACCGAGGCGCGGGTTGCCGTCCCACTGGCTGAAGCCGCCGCCGGCCTCGCGGACGATGGGCTGGAGGGCGGCAGCGTCCCAGGTGCTCATGTCGGGGTCGAGCATGACTTCGGCGCGGCCGGTGGCGACGAGGAGATACCCGTAGCAATCGCCCCAGGCGCGGGCGAGCCCGCATCGTTCGACGAGGGCCGCGTAGCCGCGCGGCCGGCGGGCCGCGGTGCGGGCGAACGACGTCATGGTGAGCGTGGCGTCCTCGAGGCGGTCGACGGCGGAGACGCGGCAGGGCTCGCCGTTGAGGCGCGCGCCGCGGCCGAGGGCGGCGGCGACGGTTTCGCCGACGGCGTGACACGCGATGACGCCGATGACCGGCTCGCCGTCCTGTTCGAGGGCGACGAGGGTGCCGAAGAGCGGGACGCGGTGGATGAACGACTTCGTGCCGTCGATGGGGTCGACGATCCAGCGGTGGCGGCCGTCGCCGGGCGATTCACCGTACTCCTCACCGAGGACGCCGAAGCCGGGGGTTTCGCGGGCGAAGAACTCGCGCATGGCGATTTCGGCGCGGCGGTCGGCTTCGGTCACGGGGGTGCGGTCGGCCTTCCGTTCGACGTCGAAGCGGCCGGCGTAGATGGGCATGATGACATCGCGCGCGATGTCGGCGGCGCGGAGGGCGACGGCGAGGAGGTCATCGAGCTCGGCCATCAGCGGACGGCGTCTCCTCGGCGGTATTCGGCGGTGAGGTCGTCGAGCCGCTGTTTCAGGTCGGCGGGGAGCGGCGTTTCGGCGGCGGCGAGGGAGTCGGCGAGCTGCTCCGGGCGGCTGGCGCCGATGATCGGCGCGGTGACGGCCGGGTTGGCGAGCACCCAGGCGACCGCCATCTGCGCGAGCGACATGCCAGCTTCGGCAGCGATGGGGCGGAGCGCTTCGACCGTCTGGAACATCCGGTCGTGCCAGTAGCGGTCCTGGTAGATGCGGGCGGCGGTGCCGAGGGTGAAGCGGGAGCCTTCTTCGGGGCCGGCCGCCGGGCTGTGCTTCCCGGTGAGCAGGCCGCCGGCGAGCGGGTTGTAGGGGATGACGCCGATGCCTTCTTCGCGGCAGAGCGGGAGGAGCTCGCGCTCGATTTCGCGGAAGAGGAGGTTGTAGCGCGGCTGGACGGAATCGAAGCGGGCGACGCCGAGGACTTCGCTGCGGCCGATGGCGCGGGCGACCTGGTAGGCGAGGAAGTTCGAGCAGCCGATGTAGCGGACCTTGCCCCAGCGGACGAGGTCATCGAGGGCCTTGAGGGTCTCGTCGATGGGCGTGTCGGGGTCGGGGCCGTGCAGCTGGTAGAGGTCGATGTAATCGGTGCCGAGGCGGCGGAGGGAGGCGTCGACGGCGTCGAGGATGTGTTTGCGGGAGTTGCCGCGGTCCCACGGCGAGGGGCCGACGGGGGCGAAGCACTTGGTGGCGAGGACGATGCGGCTGCGGTTGCCGGTGCGGGCGAGCCAGCGCCCGATGATCTCTTCGGTGCGGCCCTGCGAGCCGGGCGGCGCGCCGAGGGGGTAGACGTCGGCGGTATCGAAAAAGGTGATGCCGCCGTCGAAGGCGCGGTCCATGATGGCGAACGAGGTCGGCTCGTCGCACTGGAAGCCGAAGGTCATGGTGCCGAGGCAGAGGCGGGAAACGTGCAGGCCGGTGCGGCCGAGGCGGGTGTACTGCATGCGGCGATTGTGCCGGAGGCGGCCGCCGGTGTCGCGGGCGCGTCAGTGGCGGGACTGGTCGATGATCTCCTCGGCTGCGCGGATGGCGGCTTCGGTGTCATCGAGCGGGTCGCCGCCGCCGGCCGGCGGGTCGGAGGGGCTGACCGGTTCGATGTAGGTGCAGTAGCGGCAGGAGGCCGAGGAGCCGACGAGGGCGAGCGCGAAGTGGCTGAAGGTGCGGCCGCAATTGGCGACCCGGGCGCGGCGGACGCGGGCGCGGCGCGGCGCGCGGGGCGGCTTCGCCTGTTTCGGTTTGGGGATGCCGCCGGCGATGCCGCCGCCCATGCCCTTCCGCGCCTCCCGCTGCGCGAGGTACGCGTTGAGGAGGTAGACGAAGAAGGGCAGCCCGAGGATCAGGAAGAAAAGCACCGACTGCAGCATGCCCGTAGTGTAGCGGATTTCGGATGCGCTATGCCGTCAGGCGGGCTCGAGATGTCCCTCGTCGCGAAGCTGGAGGAGCGCACCGCGCCAGGCTTCGAGGGTGGCTTCGATGTCGGCCTCCGTGTGCGCGGAGCTGAGCATGCCGCCGGTGCCGAAGAGCTGGACGCCGCGGTTGAGGAGGGCGAGCTGGAGGACCCGGGCGCGCTCGGGGGGCATCGGCGTTTCGAGGAGGCCGGGCGGGAGGTCGCGGCCGTCGGCGTCGCCGGCTTCGGGCACCGCGGAACCGGCGAGGTGAACGCGGAAGGCGGAGGACTGGCCGTAGACGATGCCCGGGATGCCGAGTTCGCAGAGCACGGCGTTCATGCCGCTGCGCAGGCTGGCGGCGAGGCTGGCGGCGCGCTGCTGGTGGGCGCCGTCGGCGACTTCGCGCAGGCAGGCGGTGCCGGCGGCGGCCGAGAGCGGGTTGGCGTTGAACGTGCCCGGGTGGCCGACCTTCTCCGTCCGCGGCCCCGCACCGGGGAACTGGAGGTACTCGAGGAGGTCGCGGCGGCCGGCGACGGCGCCGCCGGGGAATCCGCCGGCGAGGATCTTCGCGAGGGTGACGAGGTCGGGCCGGACGCCTTCGACCTCCTGGACGCCGCCGGGCGCCCAGCGGAAGCCGGTCACGACCTCGTCCATGATGAAGACCGCGCCGGCGCGGGCGCAGCGCTCGGCGAGGCCCTGGAGGAAGCCGCGGGGCAGCGGCACCTGACCGCTCGAAGCGCCAGCGGCTTCGACGATGACGGCGCCGATGTCGTCACGCTCCGCGAGTGCGCGGTCGACGGCATCGAGCGAGGGCGGCAGGACGAGGACGGAATCGAGGGTGGCGGCCGGGATGCCGGGCGGGACGCGGCCCGCGTAGCTGGAGGCAGGGACGACGTAATCGTGCCAGCCGTGGAAGTGGCGTTCGAACTTGATGACGGCGGGCTTGCCGGTGGCGGCCCGGGCGAGGCGGAGGGCCATCAGCGTCGCTTCGGTGCCGGAGGAGGTGAAGCGGACGACCTCAGCAGCAGGCACCAGGCGCACGACCTCTTCGGCCCAGGCGATTTCGAGCTCGTGGCTGGCGCCGTAGTGGGTGCCGCGGGTGAGCTGCGCCTGCGCGGCAGCGGTGACAGCCGGGTGGTTGTGGCCGAGGAGGACGGCGCCGTGCCCGACGACGTAGTCGATGTAGCGGTGGCCATCGACGTCCCACTTCGCCGCGCCGTCGGCACGGTCGGCGTAAATGGGGAAGGGGCGGAGGTAGCGGCTGTCGTGGGTGACGCCGCTGGGGAGGACCCGGGCGGCGCGTTCGTAAAGGGCGCGGGAGCCGGGGTGACGGTCGACGTACTCCTGTTCGATGGCCATGACGAGGGCGATGATACCGCCTTTTCTCGATGCTGCCGGGAGCGTAGATTGGCGATGCGGCATGGCGGACCAGTCGATTCTTCAGCCCGGCAATTTGCTGATGGTGCAGGAGCGGGAGCGGTACCTCGCGGGCCTGTTCCGGCGGGTCGGCTGGCAGTCGCTCGCGGAGCTGCGGGCGTTCGAAGCCGGGTGTTCGACGGGGTACAACCTGCGGATGCTGGTGCAGTGGGGCGCAAAGCCGGCGAACGTAGCGGGCCAGGACCTCGACCCGGGGGCGGTGGCCTACTGCCGGGCGCACGCGAGCGATATCCGCGTGCACGAGGGGAGCGCCGAGCGGATCCCGGAGCCGGACCGGGCGTTCGACCTCGCGCTGGCGTTCACGCTGTTCAGCTCGGTGCCGGACGAGGACGTGGCGCAGCGGATCGCGGCCGAGCTGGTCCGGATCACGCGGCCGGGCGGGCTGATCCTCGTGTACGACATGCGGCGGCGGAACCCGGCGAACCCGAACGTGCACCCGGTCCTCGAAGATGACGTGCGGCGGTGGTTCCCGCGGTGCCCGATGCGGACGAAGACGCTGACGCTGGCGCCGCCGATCGCGCGGCGCATCGGACGGTTCGCGCCGTGGCTGTACGGGCCGCTGGCGGCGGTGCCGGTGCTGCGGACGCACGCCCTGTACGTGCTGCGGCGGCCGGGGCAGGTGGATGTGTTCCGCGGGCGAGCGGGGCAGGAATCGTAAACGTCCCCGGATAGACAGGCGGTTGCGGATTCCGGCAGAGTGGAGGGGCGGCGCACTGCGGCCATGCCCGGGACCGTTCGATACTCGCTATGGTAGTCTAGGAGGACGCTATGGCTCAGTGGGACGTCGCAGTCATCGGGGGCGGGCCCGGCGGGTACGTGGCAGCGATCCGCGCGGCGCAGCTGGGCCTGAAGACGGCGGTCTTCGAAAAGGAGCGGGTCGGCGGGCTCTGCCTCAACTGGGGCTGCATCCCGAGCAAGGCGCTCTTGAAGAACGCGGACGTGGTGAACGCGGTGCGGGAGGGCGCGGCGTGGGGGCTTATCGGGGCGGAAGGGGTCCGGTTCGACTACGGCGCCGCGGTGGACCGGAGCCGGCGGGTCGTCGACCAGATCGTCGGCGGCGTCGAAGGGCTGCTGCGGGACAACGGCGTTGAGCTCATCGCCGCAGAGGCGCGGCTGACCGGGACGCGGACGGTCTCCGTGGGCGGAGCGGAGCACCGGGCGGCGAACGTCATCATTGCGACGGGGGCCGCGCCGCGGGTGCTGCCGGGGCTGGAGCCAGACGGCGAGACGGTCATCACGAGCCGTGAGGCGCTGGCGCGGCGGGATGCGCCGCACCGGGCGGCCATCATCGGCGCGGGGCCGGTCGGGGTGGAGTTCGCGCACCTGTGGGCGAGCTACGGCAGCGAAGTGACGCTCATCGAGCTGATGGAGACGCTGCTGCCGCTCGAGGACCCGGAGATCGGCCGGCTGCTGAAGCGGAGCTTCGAGGCGCGCGGCATTCGGTGCCTGGTCGGAACGCGGGTCGCCGGCATCGAGCGGACTTCGGCGGGCGCGCTGGTGCGGACGCAGGCGGAAGGGAGCGCATCGGCGATCGAGGCGGAGATCGTGCTGGTCGCGGTCGGGTTCACGCCGCGGACGGAGGGACTGGGGCTCGAGGCGGCGGGAGTGCGCACGACCCGCGGGTTCATCGACATCGACGGCCGGATGGCGACGAACGTCCCGGGGGTGTACGCGGTCGGCGACGTGACCGGCAAGCTGATGCTGGCGCATGTGGCGTCGCAGCAGGGCGTCCTCGCGGCGGAGGCGATTGCGGGCCTGCAGCGCCCGGAGCCGGATTACGTTCAGATGCCGCGCGCGACCTTCTGTCAGCCCCAGGCGGGCTCGATCGGGTACACGGAGGCGGGCGCGCGGCAGGCAGGCTTCGAGGTGAAGACCGGCCGGTTCCCGCTGACGGCGCTGGGAAAGGCGGTGGCAGCGGGGCACACGGAGGGGTTCGTAAAGGTCGTCGTCGATGCGGCGACGGGCCAGGTGCTTGGCATCCACATGGTCGGCCACGACATCAACGACCTGCTCGGCGAAGCGACGATGGTAGCGATGCTGGAAGCGACGACTGCCGAGCTGGGATTTGCGGTGCACGCGCATCCGACGCTGCCGGAAGCGCTGAAGGAGGCCGCGCTGGCGGCCGATGGCGAGGCGATCCACATCGCGAAGCGGCGGGCTGCGCCGCGGGAAGGAGCCGTGACAGCATGACGACCGACGTGCAGAGCGCGCTGATGCGCGAGCTGGGAGCGGAGCGGCTGGGGATGTTCCTCTACCAGATGGTGCTCATCCGGCATTTCGAAGAGAAGTGCGGCGAGCTGTACACGAAGGGGAAGATCCGCGGGTTCCTGCACCTCTACACGGGGCAGGAGGCGTGCGCGGTGGGCTCCATCAACTGCCTCGAGGACCGCGACAAGATCCTGACGCACTACCGCGACCACGGCCACGCGCTGGCGAGGGGGGTGGACCCGAACCGGGTGATGGCCGAGCTGTACGGCAAGGCGACGGGCGTCGCTGGGGGACGCGGCGGCTCGATGCACCTGTACGACGTGGAGAAAGGGTTCCTCGGCGGGTATGCGATCGTGGCGGCCCACCTGCCGCTGGCGGTCGGGCTCGGCGTCGCGGCGCAGATGAAGCGCGAAGACTTCGTTACGCTCTGCATCTTCGGCGACGGGAGCGTGGGCGAAGGCGAATTCCACGAGGCGCTGAACATGGCCGTGCTCTGGAACACGCCGACGATTTTCTTCTGCGAGAACAACCTGTACGGGATGGGCGTGCCATTCAAGGCGTCGCTCTCGACGGAGATCCCGAAGCTGGCGGCGGCGTACAACATGCCGGCGGTCTCGGTCGACGGGATGGACGTGCTGGCGGTGTATGCGGCCACCCGGGAGGCGGTCGCGCATGCGCGGGCGGGCAAGGGGCCCTACTTCATCGAAGCGATGACGTACCGCTACCGCGGGCATTCGATGGCTGACCCCGAGCTGTACCGCCTGAAGGAGGAGATCGAGGAAGCGAAGCAGCGGGACTGCATCGAGCGGCTGAAGCGGCAGATGATGGAGGCCGGGATGCTCGACGAACAGGGCTTCGCGGAGATCGACGCGCGGGCGACGGCAGTCGTCGATGAGGCGGTGGAGTTTTCGGAACGGAGCCCGCAGCCGGCGCTGGATACGCTCTTCGACCACCTCTACAAGGAGTAGACGATGGCCATCATGCGGATGCGGGACGCGCTCCGGGAAGCGCTGCGCGAGGAGATGCTCCGGGACGAGCGGATCTTCCTGATGGGCGAGGACATCGGGCTGTACGGCGGTTCGTACGCGGTGACGAAGGGGCTGCTGGAAGAGTTCGGCGAGGAGCGGGTGCGGGATACGCCGATCGCGGAATCGGCCATCGTCGGCATCGGGATCGGTGCGGCGATGGGCGGGCTGCACCCGATGGTCGAGATCATGACGATCAACTTCAGCTTCCTCGCGCTGGACCAGATCGTGAACAACGCGGCGAAGCTGCTCCACATGTCGAACGGGCAGATCACCGTGCCGCTCGTGATCCGGATGGCGAGCGGGGGCGGTTCGCAGCTGGCGGCGACGCACAGCCACAGCCTCGAGGGTCTCTACGCGCACTTCCCGGGCCTCAAGGTGGTCTGTCCCTCGACGCCGGCCGATGGGAAGGGCTTGCTCAAGCGGGCATTTCGCGACCAGAACACGGTCATCTTCATCGAACACACGGCGAACTACGGCCTCCGCGGCGAGGTGCCGGACGATCCCGATTTCCTGGTCGAATTCGGGGTGGCCAACGTCGTGCGCGAGGGAACGGACGTGACGATCGTGGGCTACAGCGGGAGCGTCCACCAGGCGATCCGGGCGGCCGAGCTGCTGGAGCAGCAGGAGGAGATCAGTGCGGAGGTCATCGACCTGCGGACGCTGCGGCCGCTGGATATGGACACCGTCATCCGGTCGGTGAAAAAGACGAACCGGGCCGTAATCGTGGAGGATGCGTGGAAGTTCGGCGGGTTCGGCGGCGAACTGGCGGCGCAAATCATGGAGCGGGCCTTCGACTGGCTGGACGCGCCGGTGGCGCGGGTGGCGTGCAAGGATGTGCCGCTTCCCTACAATCGCAACCTGGAGTTCCACGCGCTGCCGTCGGAAGAGGACGTCGTGGAAGCGGTCCTCGGGATGTTCAAGGAGTAGGCCGGTGACGATCGAAGTGACGATGCCGCAGATGGGCGCCGACATGATCGAGGGAACGCTCGTGCGCTGGCTGAAGCAGGTCGGCGACCCGGTGAAGCGGGGCGACGTCATCGCGGAGATCGAGACGGACAAGGCGACGGTCGAGCTCGAGGCGTTCGAATCGGGCACCATCCTGAAGCTCGTCGCGAACGAGGGCGACATCGTGCCGGTCGGCGATGTCATCGCCATCCTCGGGGAACCGAGCGAAGCCGCACCCGAGGTGGAGCGGAAGCCGGTCCCGCCGCCAGCGAAGCGGGAGATCGAGCCCGAAGTGAAGGCGGCAGCGCGGAAACCGGAGCCGGCTCCGGCCGCGGCGGCGCCGGCGGCCGCTGAGCCGGAGGACGGCCGCATCCGGATCAGTCCCGTGGCGCGGAAGATTGCGAAGGAAGCGGGCCTCGACATCCGCGGGCTGCAGGGTTCGGGGCCGGACGGCCGCATCCTGCGGCGGGACGTCGAGGCCGCGATTGCGGCACGGGGCGCGGCCGCAGCGCCGGCGCGGGCGCCGGAGCCTGCCGCCCCGCCAGCTCCGGCGCCCCGGCCCGCACCGGGTCCCGCGGCGGCGGCAGGCGAGGTCGCTGAGCTGGGCAAGATGCGAAAGGCGATTGCGCACCGCATGGCGCTCTCGAAGCAGACGCAGCCGCACTACTACCTGACGCTGGACATCGACATGACGGACGCGCTGGCGTTCCGGGCGCAGCTGAACGCGGGGCTGCCGGAGGGCCAGAAGGTCACGATCAACGACCTGATCGTGAAGGCGTGCGCGATTGCGCTGGAGCGGCACCCGAAATTCAACGCTGCCTACAGCGAAGAGGGCCTGCGGATGCACGAGCGGATCAACATCTGCATCGGCATCGCGCTGGATGAGGGGCTGATTGCGCCGGCCGTGCTCGACTGCCAGGCAAAGTCGCTGGGCCGCATCGCGCAGGAGACGAAGGATCTCATCGAACGGGCGCGGGCCGGGAAGCTGACCGCGGCAGAGTACGGCGAGGGGACGTTCACGATAACGAACCTCGGCGCTTACGGGGTGGAGACGCTCATCGGCATCATCAACCCGCCGCAGGCCGCCATTCTCGGCGTCGGCTCGGTGATGCCGAAACCGGTGGTGCGCGACGGTGAGATCGTCGTACGTCAGGTGATGAAGGTGGCGCTGAGTGCGGACCACCGGGTGACGGACGGGGCGGAAGGCGCCCGGTTCATCACGGAGATCCGGGGCATCCTGGAGCAGCCGGCGACGCTCGCGCTCTAGCGGCCGGGCGGGTCTTCGACGCGGTCGCGCGGGATGCGGATGAGGCCCTCCTGCGCCACGGAGGCGATGCGCAGGCCGCCCGGAGTCCAGATGGAGCCGAAGATGAGGCCGCGCGCGTGGCGGGCGACCGGGCTTTCGCTGGCGTAGAGCACCCAATCGTTGAACGTGACGGGGCCGTGGAACCAGACGGCGTGGTCGAGGCTCGCCGACATGCGGCGGCCCCAGGTGAGACCGTGGGGCCGGGCAGCGGTGGAGAGGAGGGTGCGGTCGCTGGCGTAGGTCAGGACCGCGGCGTGGATGAGCGGGTCATCCGGGAGCTCGCCGTTGGGGCGCATCCATATGCGGCGGCGGGCAGGGAGCCGCTCGCCGGGCAGGTCCGGGTCGACGACGCGGATTTCGATAGGCTGCGAGCGGCGGCGGCGCTCGGCGTCTTCGAGGATTTCGCCGCGGACGTCCTCCCAGTCGGGGAGGCCGTCCGGCGGGGGCGCGCCGGGCATGACGTCCTGGTGGGCGACGCCGTCTTCGGGCCGGGCGAAGGAGGCGGAGAGGTCGAAGATCGCTTCGCCGCCCTGGTAGGCGACCACGTGGCGGGTCGAGAACGTGCGGCCGTCGCGGATGCGGTCGACGACGAAGCGGATGGGGACGTCGTGGGTGCCGCCCTTGAGGAAGTAGGCGTGGAGGGAATGGATGAAGCCGGCGCCGGGTTCGAGGGTGAGGCCGGCGGCCATGACGGACTGGGCCGCGACGTGGCCGCCGAAGAGGCGGCCGGTGCCGGGCCCCGGCTGGCCGAGGAAGAGGTCGCGGTCGAGCCGTTCGAGCTGGAGATTCTGGAGCAGCAGGTCGAGGGCGCGGCTGCGGGTCACGGGAGGTACTCCAGGGGGACGGGTGGATTGGCGAGCGGCCGGGCGGCGATGGCCATGAGGATCATGAGGTTGTCGTCGCCAGCGATGCGGTTTTCGTGGAGGACGCCGCAGGATTTGCAGCGGTGGATGAGCATCCATTCGCCATCGGGGGCGACGAAGACGGCGAGCGGCTCCATCGGGCCGCCGCAGGCGGCCTTGCGGTCGCCCGGGAAATTGTCGACGTGGCGGCTCCAGAGGCACTGGTTGCAGTGGTTGCGCTGGGTGGTGCCGAAGGCGAGGGTTTCGACCGTGCTCCGGCATTTGATGCAGCGAAAGGTCTCGGCATCGGGCATGGGGTTGGGAGTAAAGGTAGCGCCGGCTGCGATTACGGTCAGCGGAGGCGGCGGCCCATGATGTAAAAGGGCCAGCCGCCTGCAGTGAACGTCATCTCGGCGAGGTACTCGAAGCCGAGGCGGTGGTAGAGCTCGTGGGCGCGGCTGTCGGTGCGGGTGCTGAGGACGGCGGTGCGCTCCGGGCGGCCTTCGAGCAGCGCGGTGACGAGCGCGGTGCCGATGCCGCGGCCCTGCGCGGCGGGCGCGACGGCGACTTCGACCACTTCGTAGGCGTCGCTGAGCCATTCGGCGGATTTGCGGGGGCCGAGCCAGCGGGCGACGGCGTCGTGCCACCACTGGCCGTCTTCGCCGCGGTAGCCGTAGGCCATGCCGAGGACGGCGCCCTCCGATTCGGCGACGAGGAAGCGGAAGCCTTTGCGGTGGCGGTGGGTGTCGCGGATGCGGGCGCGGACTTCGCGGCCGCGGTCGAGGTCGCTGTAGGGGGGCTCGGCGAAGGAGTCGCCGTAGACGGCAATGGCCCCCTCGAAGAGGGGGCCAGCCGGTTCGATGTCGCGGATGCGGAGGTCGGTGGCGGTCACCTTAGCCACGGTACTGGGTTTTGCCGCCGACGCGGTCTTTGTTGAGCCGCTTGTTGAGGTGGAGGCCTTCGAGGATGAATTCGAGCGCGGCGGCGGTCTCGGCATCGCTGCGGCTGCCGCCGAGCTTGTCGATGGCGGGCATGAGGCCTTCGATCTGGCGGGCGATGGCGGCGTGCTCGCGGGACGGGACCATATCGCCGACTTCGACGGCGACGCCGGCCTTGAAGCGGTTCACGACGGGCTCGAGTTCGCCGAGGTTGAAGGAGCGGTTGAAGACGGCGACGACGGCGCCCTGGATGAGCTTCTCGATGATCTGGTCTTCGCGGCCGTCCTCGACGGTTTCGAATTCGACTTTGCCGGAAAGGGCGGGGACGACGTAGGGGAGGTCGCTGACGCGCGGGACGACGCGGTCTTCGCCGGTGACGATGGCGCGGCGCAGCGCGTTGGCGAGCATGGATTCGTAGTTGGCGATGGAGGCGCGGACACTGACGCCGGAGCGCTGGTTGATATCCGGGCTGCGGCGCGCGAGGCGGCTGATCTCGGCGATGATCTCCTTCATGTACTGCGGGACGGCGACGTCGAAGTCGGCCGGCACCGGGTGGTGCTCCGCTTCCATGATGTCGATTTCGTACTCGATGCGCGTCGGGTAGTGGGTGCGGACCTGCGCGCCGTAGCGGTCTTTGAGCGGGGTAATGATGCGGCCGCGGTTGGTGTAGTCCTCGGGGTTGGCGGAGGCGACGATGAAGACATCGAGCGGCAGGCGGATGCGGTAGCCGCGAATCTGCACGTCGCGCTCTTCCATGATGTTGAGGAGACCGACCTGGATGCGCTCGGCGAGGTCGGGCAGCTCGTTGATGCAGAAGATGCCGCGGTTGGTGCGGGGGATGAGCCCGTAGTGGATCGTGAGCTCGTCGCTCAGGTAGCGGCCTTCGGCGACTTTGATGGGGTCGACCTCGCCGATGAGGTCGGCGATGGTGATATCGGGGGTGGCGAGCTTTTCGCCGTAGCGCTTGTCGCGCGGGAGCCACTCGAGCTCCGCGTCGTCGCCCTTCTCGGCGAGGATGTCGCGCCCGGCCTGGGTGATGGGTTCGAAGGGGTTTTCGGGGATTTCACAGCCGGCGAGGATGGGGATTTCGTCGTCGAGGAGGGAGACGAGGGAGCGGATGATGCGGGATTTCGCCTGGCCGCGCTCGCCGAGGAAGATGATGTCCTGGCCGGCGAGGATGGCGTTGACGATGTGGGGGATGACGGTTTCTTCGTAGCCGTAGATGCCGGGGAAGAGGGGTTCGCCGCTGCGGATCTTGGCGATGAGGTTCTTGCGCATCTCCTCGCGGACGGGGAGGACGCGGTAGCCGGAGGCGCGCAGTTCGCCAACCGTGCGAGGCCGTTCGAGTGTCGTCACTGGTGTCCCACTCCGAGTTGGTTACCGGCGGAGGCCGGGAGCCGATGGAGGGGCGGCGCCCCGCGGCGCGAGCCCGATCCCGGACACTGCCGAGGAGGCAGTGCGCCCGGAACTTCGAGGGTGCCGGGCCTCTGGCTCGATCATAGGGTGCCCCCCAGGCGTGTCAACCGAGGGTAAGCGGGCTGGCATGGCCCGCCCGGTCACCCCAGCAGGCAGTCGATCTCCGCGAGGCGCTCGGGGGTGTTGGCGTTGAGGAAGCTGCGGAGGTCCGGGTCGACGGGGCGCAGGTCGGCTTCGCCCGGTTCGATGACGCGGAGGCCTTCGCAGGCGGCGACGATGCGGAGGCCGCCGGCGCCGGTCTCGAGCGCGCGGCGGAAGGCGGGGAGGCAGGCGGCGGGGCGGTACACCGCAACGAGCGGCTGGGGAAAGCCGCCGACCAGCGGCCGGACGACATCGGCGGCGGTTTCGCGGGCGATGGCGGCGAGGCGGGCGACCAGCGCGGGGGCGATGAGCGGGGCGTCGCAGGAGCAGGCGAAGGCGAGGTCCGACTCGACGGCGGCGAACCCGGCGGCGAGGCCCGCGAGCGGGCCGAGGCCGGGCAGCTCGTCTTCGACGACTTCGACCGGCAGGGGAACGTCGATGGCCGGCAGCGGCTGGCCCGGGGCCCGGACGATGACGATGCGGTCCACAGCGGGGGCGACCGCACCGGCGACCCACTGGAGGAGCGGGCGGCCGCGGAGCGGGGCCGAGGCTTTGTCGCGGCCGAAGCGTGTGCTGCGGCCGCCGGCGAGGATGACCGCCTCGATGCCGCGGCTCACTGGAGACCGTAGGATGGGAGGGATGTCGCTGCTGGAGGCATTCGGCGCTGGCCCCGGGTCCATGGTGGCCGCCGTCGGCGGCGGGGGCAAGACGAGCCTCGTATTCCGGCTTGCGCTCGAGGCGGAGGCGCGCCGCATCCCGGCGGCGGTGACGACGACGGTGAAGTTCACGCGGCCGGCGGGGCTGCCGATGCCGCCCATCGTCGTGACGCACGCGGACGGGCTGGCGGAACGGTACGCTGAAACGCTGGCTGCCGGCGGCGCGGTCACCCTGGTCAGCGGGGAGGGGGACCGGGGGCGGCTGCTCGGTTTCGCGCCGGGGGTTCTCGACGGGCTGCGGGCGCCGGGCAGGCTGGTGCTGGTGGAGGCAGACGGGTCGGCGCACCGGCCGTTCAAGGCGCCGGCGGCGCACGAGCCTGTCATCCCCGGCGCGGCGACGCACGTGGTGGTCTGCGCGGGACTGCAGGCGCTCGGGCAGCCGCTGGATGAACGGTGGGTGCACCGGCCGGAGCTGGCCGCGCGGCTGTGCGGCCTGCAGCCCGGGCAGGCGCTGACGGCAGAGGCGATGGCGGCGGTGCTGCTCCACCCGGAGGGCGGGAGGAAGGGGGTGCCGGCCGGCGCGCGGCTGATGGCGCTGCTGAACGCGCCGACCGGGTTCGGCGGGGGCGGGGACGCGGCCCGGCTCGCTGACGCACTGGCCGCCGGCGGGTTCGAGGCGGTGGTCATCGCGACCGCCCACCTGGGCATCGTGTACGGGGTGAAACGACATGGGATGGTTTCGGCGCCGGCCGCGCATCACGGATGAGATTTACGGCAACCTGATGACGTCGTTCGGGCGGGTCGTGGACCGGGACCCGCTGGTGAAGCTGCCGGCGGCGGCCCTGGCCGAGCGGGTGGCTGGCGAGTTCGCGGCGATGGTCGAGGAGCTGGACGCGAAGACGTACCGGGGCTCGACGATTTACCACCTGCGGCTGCTCGCGGGCGCGTGGATCATGGCGCGGGAGGGCGCCGTGCCGCGGGCGACGGCGGAGGTGTTCGAAGAGGCGTTCGCGTGGCGGTTCGAGCCGGTGCGGAAGGGGAGCGGGGCGCTCGCCCGGCGGCTGAGCGAGCTGGCGAACGGCACGTTCGAACGCGAGACGCTGCCCTGAGACGGCGCAACACGGGCGAAATGCGCTCGAAATGCGGCGGCAACGGGCGGCTGGCATCCTCGAGATATGGCAGTCGTCCGCTCCATCCGCATCACGATGCCCGACCGGCCGGGGGCGCTCTCGGCGGTCACGACCGCGCTCGCGGCGCACCGGGTCGATATCGTCCGGCTCGATGTGGTATCGCACGAGGGCGAGCTCGTGGTCGACGACCTGCTGCTGGAGGCGGCGACCGCCGAAGACATCGGCGCGGCCATTGGGGGGTTCTGGCCGGAGGTGAGCGTGCGGACGTTCGATGCGCCGGTCGCGGACCCGGCGGTGGAGATGGGCCGGGCGGTTGCGGCGGCGACCGGTGCCCCGACGCGGGTCGATGCAGCGGCGCGCACGGTGAGCGGCATCATTCGCGTGATGCGGGCCGACCGCGCCGCGGTGCTGCGATGCATCGATACGGGCGGGTTCGTACCGGTAGCCGGGCTGCCGGCGACGGCGGTCATCGGCCCGCGCGAGCCGTTCGCGGGCCGGTGGGTGCTGGCGCAGGGGGTCGCGGCGGCGTTCCCCGCGGGCGAGGGCTGGGCGCCGGCGGCGTTCGCGGCCGAGACGCGCGCAGCGTGGGTGGCGCTGGCGCCGCTGGGCGGGACGGATATCGCGGCGGCGTTCCGGTGCACGAACGTGCCGTTCTACCGGGGCGAGCTGGAGCGGCTGGAGGCGCTGGCGATGGCGGTAGCGCCAGCGCTCGGGGCCGGCACTGCGGGCAGGCCGCAGCCGGCGCCCCCCGGGCTCGGCAGCCTGCCGGCGCGCGCCATCACGCTCGGGGCGGCCTGATCGTCAGCCCGCGCCGGATCGGGCCGCGGCTTCGACGACGCGAGCGCAGTCGAGCATCTCGGGGATGACGAGATATTCGTCTTTCGTGTGCTGGTTGTACCCGCCGCGGCCGATGACGACGGCGCTGATGCCGCGGCCGCGGAAGACGTTGCCATCGGTGCCGCCGCCGACAGGGTGGGGATTCGGTTCGAAGCCGAGCGAGCGGAGGACGGGAAAGAGAAGGTCGACGGCGGGGTCGCCGGGTTCGAGCCGGTAGCCCGGGTAGGCCATGCCGAGGCGGACATCGATGCGGGCGCCCGGGTGCCGCTCGCGGACGAGATCGATATGGCGGCGGGCGTTGCGGGCGAGTGTCTCGGCCTTTTCTTCGACCATGGAGCGGAATTCGCCCTGGACGAGGCAGTAGTCGGGCACGGCGTTGCGGACGAGGCCGCCGCGGATGATGCCGACGTTGCCGGTGGTCTCGCTGTCGAGGCGGCCCTGGGGGAGACCGGCGACGATCTCGGCGGCGATGGTGATGGCGGGGATGCCTTTTTCGGGTTCGAGGCCGGCATGGGCGCTCCGGCCATGGACCTCGATGTCGTAGGTGTAGTGGTAGGGCGCCTGGCCCTGGATGCTGGATGGCGGGCCGCCGCTGTCGATGACGATGGCGATGCGCGCGGTGATTCGGGAGTAGTCCATGTTGGCAGCGCCGACCAGGCCGACTTCCTCGCCGCGGCTGATGGCGACTTCGACCGGGCGGTGGGGGCCGCCGTCTTCGATGAGCGACTGGAGGACTTCGAGGATGACGGCGCAGCCGGCCTTGTTGTCGGCGCCGAGGATGGTGGAGCCGTCGCTGCGGATGATATCCGGGCCATCCCAGCGGGGGGTGATGCCGCGGCCCGGCTCGACGGTATCCATGTGGGCGGAGAGGAGGACCGGATCGCCGGTGCCCTCCAGGCGGGCGAGGACGTTGCCGGCGGCGTCCTGCACGGCCCGGAGGCCGAGGGCGCGGAGGCGGTGTTCGAGCTCGGCGGCGATGCGGTCCTCGTCGCCGGACGGGGAATCGATGGCGACGAGATCGAGGAACGTCTGCACGATGCGGTCGCGGGTGATCACGGGACGAACTCCGGGCGCGGGGTCTCGCGCGGGAGAGGATACGCGGGGGCGGACGCAGAAACATTTCTCGCGCCGTTAATGAACGTTTCACGCGGGCGTGGCACGGTGGAAGTATGGAAACGTCTACCCTCAGCCGGGAGCTTCGGCTCGAAGTCGCGCACAACGTGCGCCACCTGGGCGGCTACCGCACCATGAGCGGGACCGTGACGACGGACGTCACGATTCGCTCGGCGAGCCTGCACCGCCTGACGGAGCGGGGGCTCGAGCAGCTCCGCGAGCAGGACGTGCTGACGATCGTCGATTTCCGCTCGGACGTGGAGCGGGAGCGGGACGTGACGCCGGACATGCTGCGGTACGGCATCCGCGTGGTGCATGCCCCGGTCTTCCAGCACGACGCCTCGCCGGTCGGACTGGCGAACGAGTTCCCGGGCTTCGCGGCGGTCTACGCGATGTTCCTGGAGATGGGCACCGCCGCGTACCGGACACTGTTCGAGACGCTGGCGGAGGCCGAAGGGCGGGTGCTCTTCCACTGCGCGGCGGGAAAGGACCGGACCGGCGTCGCAGCGGCGCTGCTGCTGGAGCTCGCCGGGGTCGATGACGCGACGATCATCGAGGACTACACCGTGACGGAGCTGCTGCTCGCGCCGCTCAAGGACCAGTGGCTGCCGCAGATGCGGGAGCGTGGATACGACGAGGAGCGGGCGGCCGCGCTGCTCGCTGCCCCGCGGGAGGACATGGAGGCGACGCTGCGCCACCTGCGGGAGCGGTTCGGATCGGCGGAAGGGTACGCACGGGCGATCGGGGTGAGCGATTCGACGCTCTCGGCAGTGCGGGCGCGGCTCACGGCGTAGCGCCGCTGCCCCGGCGAAGCTGTTCGAGTTCGGCTTCGAGGTCGCGCAGCCGGCGGCGCTGCTGGCGGTCGCGTTCGAAGCGTTCGGTGATGTCGCGGCAGTGGGCGAGCGCGCCGAGGACGGTCCCGGCCTCGTCTTTCACGATGGCGAAGGTCATCTCGATGTAGAACTCGTGGCCGTCGCGGTGGCGGGCGCGGGTCGCGAGGGCGTGGCCGCGATACTTCGTTTCGCCGGCGGCGAGGGCGCGGTCGTAGCCCTTCCAGTGCGCGTCCTGGAATTGCTCGGGGATGATGATGTTGAGGTCGCTGCCGATAGCGCCGCTGGCGGGGTAGCCGAAGAGAGCCTCGGCGGCGGGGTTCCAGACCTGGATGACCCCGTCGGTGCCGGCGAAGATGACGGCGTCGGGCGATTGCTGGAGGAGCAGCGCGGCGAGGGCAGCGTCCATGGCGGCCTCCGGGCGGTGTGATGCCGGGGACGGTACGCCGAACGCGGGACGGTTTCCAGCGCGGTTCGACGCGAAAACGGGCCGGCCGGGGAGCACCCGGGCCGGCCCGCTGCGGTGCCGGGGCGGCGAATCAGCCCTGGCTGGCGGCCTTCTTCGCGGCGTAGTGCCCTTCGCGGGTCTCGCGGAAGGACCACGGCACGTACGCGTCGGAGAGGTCGGTGATCTTGCCCCAGTTCTCGGCGAACCAGTCGGCATCCTTGAACTCGTGGGGGTCGTAGCTGACGCCGCGGTTGGCGACGATGGCGATGCGGGAGTAGCGGCCGCCCGAGGCGGCGATGCAGATGCCGCTCTCTTCGCACTGCGGGGAGCAGAGGTAGGTGACGGCGGGGGCGACGTGCTCAGGGGCCATGACGACGGCGCGCTCGGGGTCGTTGGGGTCGCGGCCCATGAGGTTGGCGGTCATGCGGGTCTGGGCGGCGGGGGCGATGAGGTTGACGTTGATGTTGTACTTTTCGCCCTCGAGCTTGAGGACGTTCATGAGGCCGTACATGCCGGCCTTCGCGGCGCCGTAGTTCGCCTGGCCGAAGTTGCCGATGAGGCCGGAGGTGCTGGTGGCCATGACGAAGCGGCCGTAGGACTGCTGGCGGAAGACGGGCCAGGCGTGGTGGGCGAGGTTGTAGCACTGCTTGAGGTGGACGCGGATGACGCTGTCCCAGTCCTGCTCGCTCATGTTGTGGATGGTGACGTCGCGGAGGATGCCGGCGTTGGCGACGACGGCGTCGAGCCGGCCCCAGGTGTCGATGGCGAGCTTCACCATCTTGTAGCAGTCTTCGAAGCTGCCGACGTCGCCGCCGTCGGCGATAGCTTCGCCGCCGAGGGCCTTGATTTCGTTGACGACCTGCTGGGCGGGGGTGTCGTCGTGGCCCTCGCCGGAGACCGAGCCGCCGAAGTCGTTGACGATGACCTTCGCGCCGTGCTTCGCGAGGTCGATGGCGTAGGCGCGGCCGAGGCCGCGGCCTGCGCCGGTGACCAGGACGACCTGGCCATCGAGACGGACTGCCATGGGTGTTCCTCCGAGGAAGCGGATGTGCGAGCGAATGCTACGCCATCGCGGGCGTGTGGGCTTCCCCGGCGGCTATTTCGCGGCGGCGGCGACCGAGCTGCCGGATTCGATGCCGACGCCGGCGAGGAGGGCGTGGATCCGGCGGGCGTTTTCGATGATGCGGGCCGCTTCGTGGTTGACGGCCTGTTTGCCGTCGCAGAGGGCTTCGGCCGGGTTCGAATGGATATCGAACTCGATGCCCTGGACGCCGGCGGCGACGAAGCCGTAGGTGACGCGCTCGACGAGCTTGCGATCGCCGGAGGAATGGGAGGGGTCGGCAATGAGGGGCAGGTGGGACTTGAGGCGGACGATGGGGATCATGCCGACGTCGGCGGCGAAACGGGTTTCGGTTTCGAAGCTCTTGATGCCGCGGTAGCAGAGGATGACGTTCCGGTTGCCCTCGGAGACGGAACGGCGTTCGCGGTCGATGCCGGACATGATGTAGGCGGCGGCGCAGAGCCACTCGTTCATGTCGTTGCCGAAGCCGTGCTTGAGGATGACGGGCTTGTCGACCTTCGAAAGCTCTTCGAGGAGGGGAGAGTACTGGGCGCTGCGGGCGCCGATCTGGATGACGTCGATGCCGTATTCGAGGAAGAGGTCGAGGTGGCGGAGGTCGATGAGTTCGGAGACGGTGGGCAGGCCGGTCTCGGCCTTCATGGCGGCGGCGATTTCGAGGCCTTTCTTGATATCGAGGCCGCGGTAGTCGTAGGGGCTGGTGCGGGACTTATCGACGAAGGCGCGGAGAACGTCGACGCCGGCGGCCTTGGCGATGCGGGCGGATTCGAGCGCCTGCTGCTCGGATTCGATAGCGCAGGGACCGCCGAAGAAGGTGAGGTGGGGGCCGCCGACCGGGACGCGGCCGTCGATCCAGACGATGGTGTCCTCGGGATGGAAGGTGCGGGAGGCGTCCTTGTACTTCTCGGTGATGCGGATGACGCGGTCGACGCCGGGGAGTTCGAGGATGCGGCCTTCATCGACGACGGAGGCGACGCCTTTGACGCCGATGACGGTGGTGCTGGAGACGATGGTTTCGCAGCGAAGGCCGTAGTCCTGCGTGATGCGGTTGATGACGCGCTCCACCTGCTCGATAGTTGCGCCTTCGGCCATGTGGATGATCATGGGGCGGTCCCGGGAGGGTTATGTTGGCGCGATTATCTCCCGGGACCGGGGTACGGGCGATGGGCGCGGGCGCGGCTCAGAAGAGGATGCTCGAGAGGCGGCGCTGGTACTCGCGGGTGACCGGGGAGTCGAGCCCGAGGATGTCGAAGATGGCGAGCATCGCCTTGCGCGCAGCGCCGTCGGCGAAGGAGCGGTCGAGCCGGACGGATTCGAGGAGCTCGTCGAGCGCCTGCTCGTACTTCTCCTGGGCGGCGAGCATGACGCCCCAGCGGTAGCGGGCGCGGGGGTCGCGGGGGTTGCGGCGGGCCTCGCCTTCGAGGTCTTCGCCGGCGTGCTTCTGGCGGAACTCATCGAGGAAGATGCGGTGCTTGAGCGCCTTGGCGCGGCGGTCGGTGGGCGCGCGTTCGAGCAGCTTTTCGGCCTCCGCGCGGGCCCCGCGGGCGAGGAGGATGGTCGCGAGGCCGACGATGGCGCCGGCATCGTTCGGGGATTTTTCGAGGATGGCGCGGTATTCGCGCTCGGCGCCGGCGACGTCGCCCTTGCGGAGGAGGTCGTCGGCGGTGGAGGCGCCGGTGCCGGCGGCGCCGATGACCTTCTGGAAGAAGGCGCGGACCTGGGGCTCAGGGTAGGCGCCGGTGAAATCGGCGATGACCTTGCCGTCCTTGAAGGCCTTGACGGCCGGGATGCCCTGGATGCGGTACTGCATCGCGGTGCGGGGGTTTTCGTCGGTGTTGAGCTTGGCGAGGACGACGCGGCCTTCGTTCTCGGCGGCGACCTTTTCGATGACGGGACCGAGCATGCGGCAGGGGCCGCACCAGGGGGCCCAGAAGTCGACGACGACGGGGAGGGTTTTCGAGCGCTCGAGCACCTCGTTCGCGAAGGTGGCGTCGGTGACTTCGATGACGGTTGCGGCAGGCATCGGGTGCACTCCGTCGGGAAAGTTCGTGGTGTTGCGACGATCGTAGCATACCCGGAGGGGGTATGGAACGGGTGTTGGGCGGCGTGCGCCGGGGGTGGGTCCAGCAGGCCTGTAAGCCGGATTCTGTACCCCGCGGAGCGGGGCGGCAGCCATCTCTCTGGGCGCGGCATCGCTGCCGCGCTCTAGCGGCCAACCCGGGAGTGATGACGGGCCGGGCACCCTCCTCCCCTATTCGGCCTTGCTCCGGGTGGGGTTTGCACGGCCGCCCCGTTACCGGGACGCCGGTGCGCTCTTACCGCACCATTTCACCCTTACCGCCTGCCCGGTGCCGCGGGCTGGCGGCGGTATGTTTCTGTTGCACTTTCCGTCGGCTCGCGCCGCCCAGGCGTTACCTGGCACCCTGCCCGGTGGAGTCCGGACTTTCCTCTCCCCGCGCTGGGCGGGAAGCGGCTGCCCGGCCTGCTGGACACTTCTATTGTCCCGCGTGCGGGGCGAGGCTGTCGACGGCGGCGGGTCCGGTATGATGCGGCGGCAGTTCGGAACCGGGGGACTGGCAGATGGGCATCGAAGCGATGCAGGTCGGTGCGGTGGCGCGCGGTTCGGTGCGGTGCGCGCCGGAGCATTTCGCGAGCCGGATCGTGGCGGGGACGCCGGACGTGTTTTCGACGCCGGCGCTGGGCGCGCTGGTGGAGAAAACGGCGGCGGAGTGGATGGCGCAGCACCTCGACGAGGGGCAGATGACGGTCGGGGCGCAGATCGTGATCAACCACACGGCGGCGACGCCTGAGGGGATGGAGGTGACGGCGGAGGTGCGGCTCGTCGCGGTCGACGGGCGGCGGTTCGACTTCGAGTGGACGGCGCACGACGGGGCGGAGCAGGTGGGCCACGGGACACACCAGCGGTTCGTGGTCGACCGGGGACGGTTCGAGGGGCGGCTGGCGGCGAAGCGGGCGGGAGGCCGCTGATGGACCGCGACCGGGCGGCGTGGTTCGCGGCGCGCGGCGGGCTGGAGCTGGACCCCGCGCTGGACATCGCGATCACCGGCGAGGACCCGGTCCTGCCCTCGCCGTTCCACCTCGGTGAGGGCGCGGCGGTGGCGCTGGCGCTCGTCGGACAGGAAGCGGCGCGGCTGTGGGCGCTGCGCGGCGGGCGGAAGCAGGCGATCCCGGTGGATGTGCGGCATGCCGCGGCGTCGCTCCGGAGCTACATGGTGCTGGAGGTGAACGGGCAGGCGGGCGCGCCGCCGCCGCGCGCGGGTTCGAACGTGACGGCGATATGGCCGTGCGGCGACGGGCGGTTCATCCACCTCCACGGGAGCTTCACGCACGGGCCGGGCATCCTCGCTGAGCTGGGGCTCGGCGAAGGCGCGACGGCGGAGGAGATCGCGGCAGCGACCCGGCGGCGCGGGGCGTTCGAGCTGGAGGATGCGCTGGCCGCGAAGGGGCTGTGCGCGGCGGTCTGCCGCACGCGGGAGGAGTGGGCCGGGCACCCGCAGGGGCAGGTGCTCGCGGCGCAGCCGGTGGTGACGCTGGAGCCGATCGGCGATGCGCCGCCGGAACCGCTTGCCGAAGCGGACCGGCCGCTGCGCGGCGTTCGGGTGCTCGACCTCACGCGGGTGCTGGCCGGGCCGACGGTCGCGCGGACGCTCGCGGAACACGGCGCGGACGTGCTGCACATCGCGAGCCCGAAGCTGCCGACGATCGAGCGGTTCGAGATGGACACGGGCCACGGCAAGCGGCAGGCGCATCTCGACCTCGACGACCCGGAACAGGCGGCCACCCTCCGCGAGCTGGTGCGGGGCGCGGACGTGTTCTCGCAGGGGTTCCAGTGGGGGTCGCTGGAGCGGCGCGGGTTCGGTCCGCGGCAGGCGGCGGAGCTGCGGCCCGGCATCATTTATGTCGCAGAGAACGCCTTCGGGTTCGGCGGCCCATGGGACGGGCGGCCGGGCTGGGAGCAGCTCGCGCAGGCGACGACGGGCGTCTGCGTGCGGCAGGGGGCCGGCGGCGCGCCCGTGCTGGCGCCAGCGGCGATGAACGATTACACGACGGGGTACTTCGGCGCGCTCGGGGCGATGATGGCGCTCCGGCGGCGGGCGCTGGAGGGCGGGTCGTGGCTCGTGCGGGTATCGCTGGCGCGGACGAGCATGTGGTACTTCGACCTCGGCGACGACCTCGACCCGGCAGCGGCGCGCGGCACGGGCGACCTTTCGGGCGTGATGCTGGAACGGGAGACGGGCTACGGGCCGATGCGGTACCTGCGGCCGGCGCTGCGGATGTCGGAGACGGACCCGCACTGGGAGCTGCCGACGGCGCCGCCCGGCAGCGGCGAGCCGCGCTGGCTGGCGCGAAGCTAGGAGACGGCGCGCACCTCCGCCTGCGCGCGGTGCGCCGGGGCCGGGCGGACGATGAAGCGGGACGGATCGAACGCCTCGGCCGGCGCTGCCTGGGCGTCGTCGAGCGCCGGGGCCGTGCGGGCGTGCTCGAGGATGGCCCGGGCGACCTCGCGCGGGTCCGGGCAGTAGCGGCCGGTACGGATGAGCTCGCGGAGCTCGAGGATGCGGCGGGTGCGGTCGTCGAAGGGGACGACAGCGGGCTTCGGGTCCTGGTTCGATGCGGCCATGGTGGCACCTCCGCGCGGGCGTTACACCATGGTGGACGGCACGTGGCGGATGAGTGCGCAGGGGTTCCGACGGGATTCTTTCGGAATTTTCACAAACGGAAAGCAGGGAGAACCCTGTCCCCGCCGCTGGAGGGTCTCAGCGGAGGTCGCGGCGGCGGAATACGAGGATGCCGGCGGCGACCGGGATGGCCGCGAGAACGAGCGCGGGGACGACGGCCTCCCAGCGGGGGCCGAAGGCGAGGAGGTTGCGCTCGAGGTACCAGTGCCAGGGGTTGAGGTTGCGGACCCAGGCCGGGGCGCCGGCCGCGGCGAGCAGGCCCTGTGCGAGGAAGCCGCCGGCGGCGAGCACCGTCGCGGCGGCGAGGCCGGGGCCGCGACGGCCGGCGATGGCGCCCCCGGCGAACGCAACCGCGGCGTGGAGGACCGCGAGGCTGAAGAGACCGCCGAAGGCAACGGCGAGGCCGCCGGCATCGATGCCTTCGAGCGCGGAAAACGGCAGCGCCATGAGGACGAGGGTGACGGCGGCGAAGAGCGTGAGCCCGGCGAGGAGGAGCACCAGCGCGAGGAAGCGCTGGAGCGCGACCGCGGCGCGCGAAACGGGGTTGGCGAGGATGAGCTCGAGCGTTCCGTCGTCTTCGCTGCCGCCGATGAGGCCGGCGCCGCCGACGATGCCGTAGATGACGAGCAGGACCGTGAGGAGCGAGGCGAAGAGGCGCGCCCAGAGGTAGCCGGGGGCGGAGCTGAGCGACACGCCGTCCTCCATGCCGAACATGGCGCGGAGCGCCTCGGGCATCTGCTGGACGACCTCGTCGAAGTTCTGCTGGCCCCGGACGGTGGGGTAGAAGGCGAGTGTGAAGAGGTTGAGCACGGCGAGGCCGAGCATCCACCAGAGGAGGGCGCTGCGGCGGTCGCGGAGGGCGCGGCGGAGGATGGTCACGTTTCGTCGCTCGCGTCGTAGTACTCGAGGAAGAGGTCTTCGAGGTCCTGGCCCGGGGTGTGGATGCGCTCGACGGTGAGCGTTGCGGCGGCCTTGATGACGGCGTCGACGGAGCCTTCGACGACGAGCTGAACGCCGCCGTCGTGGTAGGCGACCGACTGGACGCCGGGCACGGCTTCGAAGAGCCCGCGCGGGACGGGGCCGGCGGTGAAGATGTCGATACGCTGGCGGGCCTTCCGGCGGAGGTCGTCGATTGATGCGACGGTGACGAGGCGGCCCTTGCGGAGGATGCCGACGCGCGAGGCGAGGGCTTCGACCTCGGGAAGCACGTGGGAGGAGAGGAAAACCGTGGCGCCGCGGGCGACTTCTTCGCGGATGAGGCGGTGGAACTCCTGCTGGAGGAGCGGGTCGAGGCCGGAGGTGGGCTCATCGAGGATGAGCAGCTCCGGGCGGTGGATGAAGGCCTGCACGATGCCGACTTTGCGGCGGCTGCCGGTGCTGAGTTCGCCGACGGGCCGGGTGGGGTCGAGGGCGAACCGTTCGAGGAGGCCGGTGGTGAACTGCCGGTCGTAGCCGCCGCGGAGCGCGCCGAAGAACTCGATGACGTCGCGGGCCGTGTAGCGCGGGTCGATGGCAAGGTCGGCCGGGAGGTAGCCGATGCGGCGGCGGATGGCCGGGTCGGCGCCAGTGCCGCCGAGGACCTCGGCCGACCCGGCCGTGGGGTTGAGGAAGCCGAGGAGGAGGCGGATGGTCGTCGTCTTGCCGGCGCCGTTGGGGCCGAGGAAACCGAAGACCTCGCCGCGTTCGACGGCGAGGTCCAGGTCATCGACGGCGGTGAGCCGCCCGAAGCGCTTGGTGAGGCCGCGCGTTGCGATCGTGGGCGCGGCGGCCGGGGTCATTCGCGCGGCAGCCCGAGCCCGCGGGTCGCGATGACGGTGCGCTGGATTTCGGAGGTGCCGCCTTCGATCGTGTTGGCGACGCTGCGGAGGAGGAGGTACTGGTAGCGGAGCGCTTTCGACCCGGGGCGGGCAGCCTGGCCTTCCATGCCGAAGATCTGCACGGCGGTGCCGGCGATGCGCTGCTGGAGTTCGGCGCCGAAGAGCTTCGCCATCTGGGCTTCGCGGGTGGGTGCGATGCCCGTCTTCTCCTGCTGCGAGGCGATGTAGTAGGCCATGTTGCGGAGGAGCTGGACGCCGATGGCGTGTTCGGCCATGCGGTGGCGGATGGCGTCGGGGGTGCGGCCGCGGCGCTCCTTCAGGTAGGCGACGAGGTCATCGACCGTGCGGCGGGCGTTGGAGGTGGCGCCGATGGAGGAGCGTTCGAAGTCGAGGCCGACGGCGACGTTGTACCAGCCGCGGTTCTCCTCGCCGATGAGCTGGCTGGCGGGCACGCGGACGTCTTCGAAGTAGACTTCGTTGAACTCATGGGTGCCGGCCATGTTGACGAGGGGCCGGACGGTGATGCCGGGGCTGTCCATCTTGACGGCGAAAGTGGAGATGCCCTTGTGCTTGGGGGCGTTCGGGTCGGTGCGGGCGGCGAGCCAGCCCCAGTCGGCGTAGTGGCCGAAGGTGGTCCAGATCTTCTGGCCGTTGATGATGTAGTCGTCGCCGTCGCGGACGGCGCGGGTTTGCATGGCGGCGAGGTCGGAGCCGGCGCCGGGCTCGGAGTAGAGCGTGCACCAGAGGTCGGTGCCGTCGGCGATGCGGGTGAGGTAGCGGGCCTTCTGCTCTTCGGTGCCGTAGAGCATGACGACGGGGCCGACCCAGGCGACGCCCATGTTCACGGTCCCGGGGACGCCGTGGTAGGCCATCTGCTCGTTGAAGAGCATCTGCTGCATGGGGGAAGCGCCGAGGCCGCCGTACTCCTTCGGCCAGGGGAGCGCGAGCCAGCGCTTCGCGGCGAGCCGCTTCATGATGTCGCGTTCGATGGCGAGGCGGTCTTCGAGCGAGTCGAACTCTTCGTCCCAGCCGGCGGGGAGGCCGTGCTCGATGAAATCGATGACTTCAGCCTGGAAGGCCTGCTGTTCGGGGGTGAGGCGGAAATCCATGTGCAGGGGCTCCAGCCGCAGTTGCGGCCGGAGATAGTGTAGCGGGGCAGTGTCGAGGGGCGAGAGGCCTGCGCGGCGGCCGGCCGCGGTGGCCTATACTGGGCGGGTGCCCGGGGGTACGGACGGCAAGCCGCGGCTCGTCGTGCTGGATTCGCACGGCATCCTCTATCGCGCGTTCTTTGCGTTCGCGAACTCCGACAGCCCCCTGATGACCTCGAAGGGCGAGCTGACCTTCGCGGTGCACGGCTACGCGGAGACGCTCATCCGGGTGCTGGACGTGCTGAGGCCGACGCACATTTGCGCGGCGTGGGACGCGGGCGGGAAGACGTTCCGACACGAGGAGCTGGAGGCCTACAAGGCGACGCGGCGGGAGACGCCGCCTGAGCTCCTGCGGCAGATGGGGCGCGTGCGTGAGATGCTGGAGGCGTTCGGCATCCCGATTTACGAGGTGCCCGGGTACGAAGCGGATGACGTCGCCGGGACGATCGCGGTCAAGGCGGCGAAGCAGGGCATCGAGACGTACATCGCCACGCTCGATACGGACCTCGTGCAGCTGGTGGGGCCGAACATCAAGCTCTTCATGTTCCGGCCGTTCCAGCGGGATTCGGTGGAGTACGACGAGGCGAAGGCGGCCGAGCGGTGGGGCTTCAGCCCGAAGTACATGGTCGATTTCAAGGCGCTCAAGGGCGACACGAGCGACAACATCGAGGGCATCCGGGGCATCGGCGAGAAGACGGCGGGGGACCTCATCCGGCAGTTCGGGCCGCTGGAGAAGATTTACGAGAACATCGAGCTGGTCCGCGGCGCTCTGAAGCAGAAGCTCATCGACGGGCGGGAGATCGCCTTCCGGAACAAGGAGCTGGTGACCATCCGGACGGACGTGCCGCTCGAGTTCGACCTCGAGCAGTGCCGAGTGCGGGATTTCGACCGGGAGCGGGTCGCGGCGCTCTTCCGGGAGCTGGAGTTCCGGGTGCTGGCGCGGCGGCTGGACGAGGTGCTCGGCGCGCGGAAAGGCGTGCCGGTCACGGATTCGGTGGAGACGGCCTTTCGGACGGCCGCGAGCCGGGAGGAGCTGGAGTCGCTGGCGACGGAGCTGCGCACGGCAGGCGGCTTCGCGCTGGCGGGCATCACGACGACGGGCGACTCGAGCCACCCGATGCTGCTCGGGCTGGCGTTCGCGACCGCGCCGGGCCGGGCGTGGTACGTGCCGGTGGGCCACGCGCCGCGGATGGACGACGAAGCGCCGCAGGCCCGGCTGGAGGACGTGCGCGAGGTGCTCGGGCCGCTGCTGGCGGACGAGGCGCTCGAGAAGACGGCGTACGGCACGAAGTACCTGCTTCACCTGCTCGACCGCGCCGGGATGACGCTGGCGGGCTACCGGTTCGACGTCGCCATCGCGGCGTTCCTGCTCGGCGAGACCTCGTCGACGCTGAACGCGCTGGTCAACGAACGGATGGGCGTCGAGCTGATTTCGCTCGAGGCGCTCACCGGCACGGGGCGCTCCGCGACGATGCTGGGACAGGCGAGCATCGAGACGGTGCTGCCCTACGCCTGCCAGCAGGCGGATTACGCCCTGCGGATGCGGGAGCCGCTGGCTGAGCAGCTCCGGGAGCGGGGGCAGTGGGCGCTCTTCGCGGAGATGGAGATGCCGCTCATCGCCGTGCTCTACCGGATGGAGAAGGCGGGCATGGCGGTCGACCTCACGGTGCTGCGGGAGGCGTCGCGCCAGCTCGGCGAAGAGGCGGCGAAGGCGGAGCGGGAGATTTACGCCATCGTTGGGCACGAGTTCAACATCGGGAGCCCGAAGCAGCTGAGCGACGTGCTGTTCGGCGAGCTCGGCCTGCCGAAGACGCGGAAGACGACGCAGGGGTACAGCACGGATCAACGGTCGCTCGAATCGCTGCGGCCGCTGACGCCGGTCATCGACCTGATCTTCCAGTACCGGGAACTGACGAAGCTGAAATCGACCTACGCGGATGCGCTGCCGGCAGCCGTGGCAGAGGACGGGCGGATTCATACGGATTTCCAGCAGACGGTGGCGGCGACGGGCCGGCTGAGCTCGGTGAACCCGAACCTGCAAAACATCCCGGTGCGGACGGACACGGGCCGGGCGATCCGGCGGGCGTTCATCGCGAGCGGGTTCGATGACCCGTGGCTCGTGGGGGCGGACTACTCGCAAATCGAGCTGCGGATCCTGGCGCACGTCACGGGCGACGAGGGGCTCATCCAGGCGTTCCTCGCCGACCAGGACATCCACCGGGCCACGGCGGCGACGGTCTACGGGGTGGACCCCTCCGAGGTCACGCGGCAGATGCGGGACACCGCGAAGATGGTGAACTTCGGCATCGCCTACGGAATGGGCGAGTTCGGGCTCGCGAGCCGGACGGGGATGACGCGGGAAGAGGCGGAGGCGTTCATCCAGTCGTACTACCGGAACTTCCCGGGGATTGCGCGGTGGCAGGAGGAGACGCTGGCATTCACGCGGGAGCACGGCTACGCAGAGACGCTGTTCGGGCGGCGGCGGTACCTGCCGGCCATCCGGAGTTCGAACTTCCAGGTGCGGTCGGCGGCGGAGCGGGAAGCGATCAACATGCCGATCCAGGGGACGGCGGCGGACATCATCAAGGTGGCGATGATCCGGGTGGACGCGGAGCTGCGGGAGCGCGGGTTCCGGAGCCGGATGATCCTCCAGGTGCACGACGAGCTGATATTCGAGTGCCCGGCGGAGGAGGTGGAGGCGATCCGGGAGCTGGCGGCGCGCATCATGCCGGCGAGCATCGAGCTGAAGGTGCCGCTGAAGGTGGATCTGAAGCAGGGCCGGAACTGGGGCGAGATGGAGTAGGCGCGGGTATACTCGCGCGCACATCCGAACCTGGTTCAAGGAGGGCCGCATGGCCGATACCGGCAGCTACGAGGGCATGCTCGCCGAGGTGACGAAGATTCCCGGGCACGGGGGCGACTGGATTTCGGTGTATTTCGTGCGCCCGCTGGGGCCGGGGCCGTTCCCGGGGGTGGTGTGGCTGCACCACATGCCGGGCTGGGACGAGTGGACGAAGGAGGCCTGCCGGAAGCTCGCCTACCACGGTTTCATGGTGGCGGCGCCGGACCTCTACTGCCGGGCTGGTACCGGGGCACCGGAGGACGTGGCGGCGAAGGTCCGCGCGGAGGGCGGCGTGCCGGACGCGCAGGTGGTCGCCGACGCGGCGGCCTGCCGGGACTTCCTGCGCGCGCTGCCGCAATCGAACGGGAAAGTGGGCGTGACCGGCACGTGCTCGGGCGGGCGGCACGCGTACCTCGCGGCCTGCCTCGAGCCGTTCGACGCGTGCGTGGACCTCTGGGGCGGCGGCGTGGTCATGCGGCCGGAGGACCTGACGGAGAAGCGGCCCGTGGCGCCGATCGACTACACGGAGCGGCTGTCGTGCCCCCTGCTGGGGCTGTTCGGCGAAGAGGACCGCGCGCCGACGCCCGAGCAGGTCCGGCAGCACGAGGAAGCGCTGAAGCAGCACGGCAAGCAATACGAGTTCCACATGTACGCCGGGGCCGGGCACGGCTTCTCCTACCACGACCGGCCGGCGGCCTACCGGGCCGAGCAGGCGGTCGACGGCTGGAAGAAGGTCATCAGCTTCTTCCACCAGCACCTCGGCTGAGCGGGAGGGACGGCGATGTGCACGAACATCCTCATCCATACCCGGCTCGAGGGCGCGGGCTTCGGGCGGAAGGGCTGGTTCCCGGTGACGCGGGCGAACGTGACGTATGACCACCCCTTCCACGTCGACCTCGAACACGCGGTGACCGTGGACTTCGTCGACGAGGCCGGCGGGCTGGACGCGCGAGTGGGGGTCGAGCTGACGGTCGCCTCGGCGCGGGCGCTGGCGGAAGCGCTGCTCGCGGCCTGCGCCGAGGCGGAGGCCTACGAATCGGGCGGCGCGGCCCGGGGTTAGACGGCGAGCGCCTCGCGGAGCCGCTCGGCCTCGAGGGAGGCTGGCGGGCCCTCCATGGTGACGGCCCCGCTTTCGAGCACGCAGCAGTAGTCGGCGTTGGCGAGGGCAAAATCGAGAAACTGCTCGACGAGGAGCACGGCGACGTGCCCCTTGAGCGAGGCGATGACGCCTTCGATCTGCTCGACGATATTGGGCTGGATGCCCTCCGTGGGCTCATCGAGGAGGAGGAGCCGGGGCCGGCCCATCAGGGCCCGGCCGATGGCGAGCTGCTGCTGCTGGCCGCCGGAGAGGACGCCGGCGGTGCGCTTGGCCATCTGCCGGAGCACGGGAAAGAGCTCGAAGACCTCCTCGAGCCGGCCGTCGTCGCGGCCGCCGCGGGGTTCGAGGCCGAGCAGGAGGTTTTCGAGCACGGAGAGCTGCGGAAAGATGCCGCGCCCCTGGGGCACGTAACCGATGCCAGCCCGCGCGCGGGCGTACGAGGGCCGGGAGGTGAGGTCGCGGCCATCGAAGAGGATGCGGCCGGAGCGGGCGCGGAGGGCGCCGATGATGCCCTTCATCAGGGTGGTCTTGCCGGCGCCGTTGCGGCCCATGACGCAGACGACCTGGCCGGGCGCCACGCTGAGGCTGACCCCGCGGACGACCTCGACCTGGCCGTAGGCGAGGGAGAGGCGGTCGATGCGGAGGAGCGCGCCGTCCATGGGGGCAGGCGGCGGAGCGTGGCGGGGCAGGGGGAGGCGGTCGAGGAGGGGCGGGGTCATGCGGCGTCCCCCGCGGCGGCCTTCTGGCGGCCGAGGTAGACCTCGCGGACGACAGGGTCGCGCTGGATGTCGTCGATCGGACCCTCGCGGAGGACGCGGCCCATGTGCAGCACGGTGACCGTGCGGGCGAATTCGCGGACGAACTCCATGTCGTGCTCCGTGATGATGATGGTGTGGGCGCCGGCGAGGCGGTGGAGGAGTTCGCCGGTGCGTTCACGTTCCTGGCGCGTCATGCCGGCGATCGGTTCGTCGAGGAGCATGATGCGGGGCGACTGGACGAGGAGCATGGCGATTTCGAGCCACTGGCGCTCGCCGTGGGAGAGCGCGCCGGCCGGGACGTCCGCCCGGTGGAGCAGCCCGACGTCCTCGAGGGCGCGGGTGACGCGTTCGCGGCGCGCCGGGGACGGCGGGAAGAGCTGGCGGAGGAAGCGGTCGCGGTAGGCGGCGGCAACGGCAACGTTCTCGGCGACAGTGAGGCTGTTGAAGACGGAGGGCGTCTGGAACTTGCGCGCGATGCCGGCGCGGACGATAGCGTCTTCGCGCATGCGCGCGAGGTCGAGCCCTTCGAAGCGGATTTCGCCGTGCACCTCGATGGTCGACGGGTGGGGGTCGCCGGAAGCGGGGACGGTCGGGTCGAAGAGGACGCGGCCGGAGCGGGCGCGGACCTTGCCGGAGATGACGTCCATGAGGGTCGTCTTGCCGGCGCCGTTGGGGCCGATGAGGAAGCGCAGTTCGCCGCGGGCGACGACGAGGCTGAGGTCATCGAGGACCGGGAAGCCGTCGAAAGAGACGCAGAGGTTTTCGATTTTGAGGATGGCCTCACTCATGGGACGCTCCGGGGGTGTCGAGGCGGACGGCTGACGGTGCGCGGAATGGCGGGCGGCGGATGGGCAGGCGGCGGTGGCGAAGCAGGCTGCGCCAGGTGCCGACGATGCCGGCCGGGAAGAGGAGGACGCTGCCGATGAAGAGGGCGCCGAAGAAGTAAAGCCAGGTATCGGGGTAGTTTTCGCTGAGGGTGCTCCGCGCCCAGCTCACGAGGATGGCGCCGATGACCGCGCCGGTGATGGTGGCCCGGCCGCCGACGGCGACGAGCAGGACGAATTCGATCGAGGGGACGATCCCCATGTTGGCCGGCGAGATGATGCCGACCTGCGGCACGTAGAGGGCGCCGGCGAGCCCGGCGAGCGCGGCGGAGACCGCGAAGACGGCGGCCTTCAGGAGGGTGACGTTGTGCCCGGAGAACCGGACGCGGTCCTCGTCGTCGCGGATGGCGATGAGGAGGCGGCCGAGCGGGGCGCGGGTGAGCCACGTGGCGAAGAGCATCGTCAGGAGGAGCGTGGCAACCGTGAGGTAGTAGAGCGCGTCCTGGGTGGCGCGGTCGGCGAGGGTGAAGCCGAAAAGGGTGCTGAAGTTGGTGAGGCCGTTGGTGCCGCCGGTGTACTGCTGCTGGCCGACGAAGAAGATGGACAGGATGAGGGCGAGGGCCTGGGTGATGATGGAGAAGTACGCGCCTTTGACGCGGCTACGGAAGACGAGGTAGCCGACCAGGTAGGCGAGGATGCCCGGTCCGAGGACGGCGGCCGGGAGCGCGAACCAGGCGTGTTCGAACGGCTTCCAGAACCAGGGGATGGCGGTCAGGCCGCTCCAGTTCATGAAGTCGGGCAGGCGGCCGTCGGCGTCTTCCATCTTGAGGTACATGCCCATCGCGTAGCCGCCGAGGCCGAACCAGACGCCGTGGCCGAGGCTGAGCATGCCGGCGTAGCCCCAGAGGAGGTCGATGCCGATGGCGAGGATGGCGAAACAGAGGAACTTGGCGAGCAGGTTCTGGCGGAAGTCGGAGAGGAAGGCGGGCGCAAGGAACAGGAGGGCGCCGGTCAGGAGGATCGGGACGAGCGGGCCGGCGAGGCGGAGCAGCTCGCGCGGGCGAGCCCCCGGTGACGTGAGGCGGGCAGTTGCGGCAGTCATGCGGGAGCTCCTCAGCGGGCCGCGCGGCGGGCGATGATGCCGGCCGGCCGCCACTGGAGGAAGGCGATGACGAGGGCGAAGACGAGGACCTTCGCGACGGAGGCGCTGAGCTGGAATTCGAGCAGGGCGTTCGCGCCGCCGATGGCGAGCGCCGCGATGGCGGTGCCGACGACCTGGCCGATGCCGCCGAGGATGACGACGAGGAAGGAATCGACGATGTAGTAGGTGCCGAGCGAGGGGCCGATCGGGCCGAGGAGCGCGAGGGCGCAGCCGGCGAGGCCGGCGAGCCCCGACCCGAGGCCGAAGGTCAGCATATCGACGCGGGGCGTGCGGACGCCGAGGGCAGCGGCGACTTCGCGGTTCTGCATGGTGGCGCGGGTGCGGCGGCCGGCCGCGGTGCGCACGAGGTAGAGCCAGACGAGCGCGATGGCCGCGAGGACCATCGCGATGATGAACAGCCGGATGTAGGGCATGGTGAAGCTGCCGGTGACGGCGATGCCGCCCTGGAGCCACGACGGCGTGGTGACCTGGACGTTGGGTGCGCCGAAGATGGACCGGGCCAGCTGCTGGAGGACGAGGCTGACGCCCCAGGTCGCGAGCAGCGTATCGAGCGGCCGGCCGTAGAGGCGGCGGATGAGGGTGACTTCGAGCCCCATGCCGACGAGCCCGGCGATGGCGAAGGCGGCCGGGAGCGCCAGCAGGAAGCTCACATCGGGGGCGCTGGCACCGAGCGGGCCTTCGAGGAGCTGCTGGGCGAGGTAGGCGCAGTAGGCGCCGATCATGATCATCTCGCCGTGGGCCATGTTGATGACGTTCATGAGGCCGAAGGAGAACGCCAGGCCAATGGCGACGAGCAGGAGAATCGACCCGAGGCTGATGCCGTTGAAGAGCTGTTGAAGCCAGATATCCAACGCTGTCCCTCCGTGAACCCGCTGGTGGAATGGAGCAGCGGGGGCGGGCAGCCCGCCCCCGCTGCGGCTGGAGGCCGGTGCGCCTGTCGGCTAGGACTTCTTTTCTTTGGCGAACTCGGCGCCCCAGGAGTAGGTCTCGAGGTAGGGGTCCGGTTCGACCGGCCCGGGGGTCGCCCAGATTTCGTCGATCAGGGCGTCGCGCCGGATGCGGCCGATGCGGACGGTCTTGGAGATGTGGTGGTTGGTCGGGTGGACCTTCACCGGGCCCTCGGGCGCGGCGAATTCGAGGTTCGCCATCGCCTCTTTGACCTTCTCGACGTCGGTGGTGCCGGCCTTGTTCGCGGCCATCGCCCAGAGGTGGACAGAGATGTAGGCGGCTTCGACCGGGTCGGAGGTCGGGCGCTTCTTACCCGATTTCTCGGTGAAGGCGTGGTAGGCGGGGACGAACTTCTCGTTTTCGGGGGTCTTGACCGTCTGGAAGTAGTTCCAGGCGACGAGGTGGCCCTCCATGACGTCGCCGCCGATCGCCGCGGCCTCCTCCTCGGCGATGGAGACGGACATCGTGGTGAGGTCCGAGGCCTTGATGCCGGCATCGCGGAGCTGTTTGAAGAAGGCGACGTTGGAGTCGCCGTTCAGGGTGTTGTAGATGACGTCGGCATTGGACGACTTGATCTTGGCGATAAGCGTCGCGTATTCGGTGTGGCCGAGAGGAGTGTACTCTTCCGCGATGACTTTGCCGCCAGATGCGCCGAGCTGCGCCTTGATGATCTTGTTGGCGGTGCGGGGGAAGACGTAGTCTGAGCCGACGAGGAAGAAGTTTTTCTTGCCTTCCTGGAGCAGGTATTCGACCGAGGGGACGATCTGCTGGTTGGTGGTGGCGCCGGTGTAGAAGATGTAGGGCGAGGATTCGAGGCCCTCGTACTGGACGGGGTAGTAGAGGAGGGCCTTGTTCGATTCGAAGACGGGCAGGACGGCCTTGCGGGAGGCGGAGGTCCAGCAGCCGAAGGTGACGGCGACCTTATCGCTCTGGATGAGCTTCTTGGCCTTCTCGGCGAAGGTCGGCCAGTCGGAGGCGCCGTCTTCGACGCGGGGCTCGAGCTTCTTGCCGAGGACGCCGCCGGCGGCGTTGATCTCCTCGATGGCCATCAGGTCGGCGTCGCGGACGGCGACTTCGGAGACGGCCATGGTGCCGCTGAGCGAGTGGAGAATGCCGACGCGGATGGTGTCGCCGGACGAGCCGCCGGAGCCGCCCGAGGCGGGCGCGGTGTCGTCGTCGTCGCCTCCGCAGGCGGCGGCGATGGAGGCGATGGCCGGGGAGATGGCGAGCGCGGCGCCGGCCTTGACGATAGTCCGGCGGCCGAAGCGGCGGCGGAGCCAGTAGTTGTTTTTCGGATCACTGGTCATGAAAAACTCCTCTCCGTTGTTGCCCGGGACGCCTTTCGTGCGAACCCCTGGTGCACCCGGGCATGCAGGAAAGGTAGGAATGGTTCGTTTCAGTCGGCTTTCGGGAGTGTTTCGGGGAGTTTTCCTGGCGATGAACAAATCTTCATTTCGAGGGACTTGCGCATAGCCTCGACACTGCCCTCGACGAAGGCGGCGGCGGCGCCGAGGGATGGGAAGAGCGCACGGACGATGGCTCCGGACCCAAGGGGATTCGCTGCAGCGTACGGGAGGGGTTCGAGCGCGGACTTCCACCAGCCGGGGCAGGCGGGGGCCCATTCGCCGATGGCGTAGATGGTCACGGCGACCGGGTCGCCGGCCGGCCAGTCGGAGGCGCGGATGGTCACGTCTTCCCAGAGGAGCAGCGAGGAGCCGACGGCGTGGCGCGTCCGGGTGCGGAGGTGGTCGAATCGGCCCTGTTCGTGCGCGACGCGGCCGGGAGCCCACGCCTGGACGACCGCGAGGCAGCCGCCGGGCTCGACGCGGGCATCGAGCCCGGCGAGGTGGCGGGCTCCAGCGTGGGGGATGAGCGCGCCGGGAACGTAGACGAGCGCGCTCCCGGCGCGGACGCGGAGGCGCGCCGCTGCGACGGATACCGCGCCGGCGCGAAGGGGGGTGGCCGCAACGGCCCGCACGACCGCGCGTGCTCCGCCGGAAACCGTGACCGACGTCAGGAGCCGGTCGGCGGGGAAGCAGCCGTCGCCGAGGAGCTGGTGGTAGACGGTGCGCCAGCCGGTCTCGGCCGGGCCAGGGGTCCAGCGCTGGGGGGTTTCGGCGTAGGCTTCGGCGAGGCGAGCCGGGCTGCCGGCGGCGAGGACGAGCCGGGCGCGGGAAGTCACCGGCGGAGGGCCGCGACCTGGGACGTGACCCATGCGGCCACGGCGGCCTGGTCGGCGGGGTCGTTCATGTTCGTGACGAGGATGGGGCGGTCGCCGCGTGCGGCGCGGGCGTCGCGCTCCATCACCTCGAGGCTGGCGCCGACGTAGGGCGCGAGGTCCTTCTTGTTGATGATGAGGAGGTCAGCCCGGGTCGTCCCCGGGCCGCCTTTGCGCGGGATCTTGTCGCCGCCGGCGACGTCGATGACGTAGATGATGCGGTCGACGAGCTCGGGGCTGAACGTCGCGGAGAGGTTGTCGCCTCCGCTTTCGATGAGGATGAGTTCGAGGCCGGGGTGACGGGCGGCGAGGGTGTCGATCGCCGCGAGATTGAGGGAGGGGTCTTCGCGGATGGCGCTGTGGGGGCAGGCGCCGGTGGCGACGCCGATGATGCGGTCGTCGGGCAGGGCCGCGTGCGACCGGAGGATGCGGGCGTCCTCCTCGGTGTAGATGTCGTTCGTCACGACGGCGAGGTCGAGCAGGGGGTAGAGCTTGCGGCAGAGCGCGAGGAGCGTGGACGTCTTGCCGGAGCCGACGGGGCCGGCGACGCCGATGCGGACGATGCCGCGGGGGTCGATCGGGCGGGACCGCGGGGCAGCGGGGAGTTCGGCGTGGGGGTGGAGACCGGTCATGTGGCGAACATCCTGAAGGGGAGGGTGGGATGGCGGGCGGCGGCGATTTCGAGGACTGGGAACCAGCTGCCGAACGTCAGCCGGGCGGGGCCGCTGACCGCTGCGTCCACGGCGGCGGCGAGGGCCGGGGCCGCGCCAGCCGCGAGGCGCACGCTGGCCGCAGGGCCGATGAGGCCGAGGCGCGCGGCAGCGCTCACGAGGCTGGTCACCGCGCCGAGCCCGAGCGCCGCGAGGCTGTCGCGCAGGGGCAGGCCGAGCCGGGCGGCGAGCGCGCCGAAGACGACCGGGTGGTGGCCCGGGGATTCGCCGCGGAGCACGGCGGCGCGGTATGACCAGCCGGGGAGGGCCGGGTCGAGTTCCGGCGCGAGGTCGAGGAGGCGGCGGCCCATGGCGGCGCTCGCGGCGCGTTCGCCGGGGAGGGTCAGCGAAACGTCGAACCGTTCGTCGGCGCGGGCGATGGCGCGGTCGGAAGCGGCTTCAGCCGCGGCGCGGGCGGCGGGCAAGAGCTGCCCGCGCACCGGCTGCGCGATATAGCGGCGGAGGAGGTCGGCGAGGCCGGGTTCGCCGGCGAGGCGGCCCTCGGCGGCGAGCGTTTCGAGGCCGTGGCTGTAGGCGAACGCCCCGATGGGGAACGCCGAATCGGCGAGCTGGAGCAGGCGGAGCAGCGGGAGCGTGCCGGTTTCGCCGTCCATTAGGGGCCTCAGAAGAGGAAGTAGCGGCGGGCCATCGGCAGCTCGGCCGCGGGTTCGCAGAGGGCGGGCTCGCCGTCGACGGTGACGGTGAACGTCTCCGGGTCGACGCGGATATCGGGGAGCGCGTCGTTGAGCACCATGTCGCGCTTGCCGATGGCGCGGGTGTTCGCGACGGCGACGGCGGGGGTGCGGAGGCCGAGGCGGGCCGGGACGCCCGCATCGAGGGCGGCCTTCGAGAGGAAGAGGCGGCGGGTCGAGGGGACGCGGCTGCCGAACATCGGCCGGTAGCGGACCGGTTCGGGGGTGGGGATGCTGGCGCCGGGGTCGCCCATCGCGGCCCAGGCGATCATCCCGCCCTTGATGACGAGTTCGGGCTTGACGCCGAAGAAGGCCGGGTTCCACAGGACGATATCGGCGAGGAGGCCGGGCTGGATAGCGCCGACGACGCCGCTGATGCCCTGGGCGATGGCGGGGTTTATGGTGTACTTGGCGATGTACCGCTTGATGCGGGCGTTATCGGCGCCGGGCGGGTCGCCCGGGAGCGGGCCGCGCTGGCGCTTCATCTTGTCGGCGGTCTGCCAGGTGCGGAGGATGACCTCCCCGGCGCGGCCCATGGCCTGGCTGTCGGAGGACATCATGGAGATGGCGCCGAGGTCGTGGAGGATGTCCTCAGCGGCGATCGTCGAAGCGCGGATGCGCGACTCGGCGAAGGCGACGTCCTCCGGCACGGCCGGGTTGAGGTGGTGGCAGACCATGAGCATGTCCAGGTGCTCCTGGACGGTATTCACCGTGAAGGGGCGGGTGGGGTTGGTGGAGGAGGGGAGGACGTTCGGCAGGCCGGCGACGCGGATGATGTCGGGCGCGTGACCGCCGCCGGCACCCTCGGTGTGGAAGGTGTGGATGGTCCGGCCGCCGATGGCGGCGATGGTGGACTCGACGAAGCCGGCTTCGTTCAGCGTGTCGGTATGGATGGCGACCTGGATATCGAAGGCATCGGCGACGCGGAGAGCGGTATCGATGGCGGCGGGGGTCGAGCCCCAGTCCTCGTGGAGCTTCAGGCCGCAGACGCCGGCCTCGACCTGGGCCCAGAGGGCGGTCACGTCGGAGGTGTTGCCCTTGCCGAGGAGGCCGATGTTGACGGGGTAGGTATCGGCAGCCTCGAGCATGCGGGCGATGTTCCAGGGCCCGGGCGTGCAGGTCGTCGCGTTGGTGCCGGTCGCGGGGCCGGTCCCGCCGCCGATCATCGTGGTGACGCCGCTGGTGAGCGCCTCCTCGACCTGCTGGGGGCAGATGAAGTGGATGTGGGCGTCGATGCCGCCGGGCGTCGCGATGAGGTGCTCGCCGGCGATGACTTCGGTACCGGGGCCGATGACGAGCCCGGGCGTGACGCCGTCCATCGTGTCCGGGTTGCCGGCGGCGCCGATGCCGACGATGAGGCCGCCGCGGACGCCGATATCGGCTTTCACGATGCCCCAGTGGTCGATGATGACGGCGTTCGTGATGACGAGGTCGAGCTCGTCGCCAGGCGAGGCGGTTTGGGCCATGCCGTCGCGGATGGTCTTGCCGCCGCCGAAACAGGCTTCATCGCCCGGGGTGTGGTAGTCGCGTTCGACCAGGGCGACGAGGTCCGTATCGGCGAGACGGATGCGGTCGCCGACGGTGGGGCCGTAGAGGTGGGCGTAGCGGCTGCGGGAGAGGGACTGGCTCATTGCAGGAACCCCCGCTCGCGGGCGGCTTCGAGCGCTTCTTCGGGCGAGCGGCCCTCGGCGAGCCGGTTGAAGCCGATGATCTTGCGCGCGCCGCCGAAGGGGACGAGGCGGACGGTGTGGGACTGCCCGGCTTCGAAGCGGACCGCGGTGCCCGCGGGGATATCGAGCCGGCGGCCGAAGGCGGCGGCGCGGTCGAACCGGAGCGCGGCGTTGGCTTCGAAGAAGTGGAAATGGGAGCCGACCTGGACGGCGCGGTCGCCGGTGTTGACGACCTCGAGTTCGACGACGTCGCGGCCGGCGTTGATGACGATGTCGCCGTCGCCGAAGAGGATGGCGCCGGGCACGGTGGGGTCGGAGGTGTGGGGTCCGCTCATGGGATCGGCTGGTGGAGGGTGACGAGTTTGGTGCCGTCAGGGAAGGTGGCCTCGACCTGGACGCTGTCGATCATCTCGGGGACGCCGTCGAGGACGTCGTCGCGGGTGAGAAAGGCGCCCTGCATCGCCATGAGTTCGGCGACGGAGCGGCCGTCCCGCGCGGCCTCGAGAAGGCCGGAGGCGATGACGGCGACCGCCTCCGGGTAGTTCAGCTTGAGGCCGCGGGCACGGCGTTCGCGGGCGAGCATGGCCGCGAGGGTGATGAGGAGTTTGTCGACTTCGCGCTCGGTGAGCCGCATCACTGCTCCTGCGGGTTCAAGGATGGGCACGAAGCTAGGCAAGGACGGTTTCGGGCGTGTTTCGCCGGCGGCCGGGACGCAGGTTCGTAACAGGAACGCAACGGTCGCGGGCGGCGGTGCGGGGCGAAGGGCGTTCGCGTAGAATCCGCGGCACTTCCCGGGGGTGTGATGCATGAGATTCCAGGATTCGCCGGAACTGGCCGCGTGGCGCGCGCAGGTGCGGGCCTTCGTCGATGAGCACTGGCGGGCCGGCGCGCCGGCCGAGGACGAGGAGGAGAGCCCCTTCGAGGCGCCGCAGGACGAGGAGCGGGTGAAGCGGTGGCTCGACCGGCTGGCGGAGAACGGCTGGATTGCGCCGGCGTGGCCCAAGAAGTATGGCGGGGCCGATATGTCGGTGCTGGAGCAGTTCGTGCTGAGCCAGGAGCTGCACGAGGCAGGCGCGCCGACGAGCCGGCAGATGCTGAACCTGGTGGGGCCGACCATCATGCTCCACGGTACGGAGGAGCAGAAGGCAGAGCACCTGCCGCCGATGCTGCGGGGCGAGGTGGCGTGGTGCCAGGGCTTCAGCGAGCCGGGCTCGGGCAGCGACCTCGCGTCGCTCCAGACGCGGGCGGTGCGGGACGGCGACGAATACGTCGTGAACGGGCAGAAGATCTGGACCTCCGGGGCGCACCGCGCGGACTGGATGTTCATGCTGGTGCGGACGGACCCGGATGCGCCGAAGCACCGCGGCATCAGCTACCTGCTGGTCGATATGAGGTCGCCCGGGATCACGGTCCGGCCGCTGATCAACATGGCGAACGGCCACGTTTTCAACGAAGTGTTCTTCGAGGATGTGCGCGTGCCGGTGCGGAACCGCGTCGGCGAGGAGAACCGCGGCTGGTACGTCGGGACGACGACGCTGGACTTCGAGCGTTCGAACATCGCGCGGGCGATTACGGCGCGGAAGAACGTGGAGCGGATGGCGAAGTACGTGCGAGGACGGACGGCGGCGGGCGCACCGGTGGCGCCGGCGTACCGGCTGGAGGTGGCCGACCGGGCGGTGGAGACGGCTGTGTGCGAGCTGCTCTCGTTCGTGGTGATTTCGGTGCAGGCGCGCGGGGGCGTCCCGAATATGGAGGCCTCGATGTGCAAGATGTACGGGTCGGAGCTTTCGCAGCGGATTGCGCTGACGAAGATGCACCTCACGGGGATGGCCGGGCAGCTGCGGGCGTTCGGCGAGCCAGAGCGAGTGCTGGGGCGGAGCGCGGCGCTGGAGTACATGCAGGTGGTGCCGGCGACGATTGCGGCGGGCACGAGCGAAATCCAGCGGAACATCATCGCGACGCGCGGGCTGGGGCTGCCGCGGGGGTAGGGGATGGTGACGCTGGAGGAGGAACCTACAGAGCTATCTCACTGTACGCAGTCCGCCTGCGCTGACTTGCACATGGCTTGGAACTCTCCGCCAGAAGTGCTACGGTACGGCTCATTCTTTTGGTGGAGCAAACGATGCAGGGGTATCTGTTGTCGTCCGGCCTCCTGGTCGCACTCAGCGTTTTCCTTTTGGTGGGCTGCTCAACCGAGAGCGAACGCATTGTCGCGGAATTGACGCCTCCGTCATCTTCCAGCGAACGTCCCACGTCTCCGGGCACAGCGAGCAAAACGCAGATCGTCCAAACAGCGACCCCGACCCCGAGCGCGACTCCGACGCCAACATCGACTCCGACGCCGACTCCGACCCCCGATCCACTTCCAATGACCTTTTCGGGCAGCGGGTCAGATATCATTGACATCCGTCCGATTGGTGATATTCCTGCATTGCTCTACGTCAAAGGGAACAGCTCAGGGCGGCATTTTGCAGTCACGGGATACGATGCAAATCAAAGCCGAACCGACCTCTTTGTGAATACGACGGACCCTTACGAAGGCATCGTTCCACTAAATTTCTCAGACCATGAAACCACCGCTTTTCTTGAGGTAACGGCTACCGGAGCATGGACCATTGAAATCAGGTCGTTACGGACAGCGCGGGTCGGTAGGTCCGGAGAAGTCGTCTCGGGCAAGGGCGACGATGTCATCATCACCCCCAGCCACCCAGTTTTCGCCGAGATTACAGGAAATAGCTCCAAAAGATATTTTGGCGTCAAAGCTTACGGCAAGACGTCCAAGCTTCTCGTGAACACGACTGATCAGTACTCGGGAAAATCTATCCTTCCGCAGGAAACCATCGTGGTCGTCGTAACGGCAGCGGGAGACTGGCAGATCCGTTTCGATTGAGACCATTCGGCTGGGGCGAGCCGTGGTGAGGCGGGCGGGCTTCAGCCGCCGCCGAGCGCGGGGACGATCGTGACCTCGGCCGCGGGGCCGATCGCGTCGTGGAGGGCGAGCGGCACGATTTCGCCGTCGACGGCGAAGGCGAGTTCGGGGCGGAGCCGGCCGTCTTCGACCACGCGGGCGTAGAAGCCGGGGCAGCGGGCATCGACGGCGCGCAGCAGCTCCTCGACCGTTGCCGCCGGGACGTCGAGCTCCTGCGACCCCCCGCAGAGGTTGCGGAGGGCCGCAGGGATGACGACGCGGGCCATCAGGCGAGGCCGTTCAGCGCCTCGACGATGCGGCGCGGCGACATCGGGAGCTCGGTGAAGCGGTGGCCGGTCGCGTCGTAGATGGCGTTGGCGATGGCCGCCAGCGGCGGGACGATCGGGACTTCGCCGACGCCGCGGACGCCGTAGGGGTGACCGGGGTTCGGCACCTCGACGAGGATGGTGTCGATCATCGGGACGTCGAGCGCGGTCGGCATGCGGTAGTCGAGGAAGCTCGCGTTCACCATCCGGCCTTCCTCATCGAAGACGTACTCTTCGTTGAGGGCCCATCCGATGCCCTGGACGACGCCGCCCTGGATCTGACCTTCGACGTAGGACGGGTGGATGGCGGTGCCGACGTCCTGGACGGCGGTGTAGCGGAGGATGGTGACCTTGCCGGTCTCGGGGTCGACTTCGACGTCGACGATATGGGTGCCGTAGGCGCCGCCGACGCCCCGGGCGACGAGCGAGGCTTTGCCGGTGATCGGGCCGCCGGTGCGGGCCGACTGGGCGGCGACCTCTTTGAAGGTGAACTGGCGGCCGTCCTTCTTGCTGCGGACGGTGCCGTCGGCATATTCGACGTCGTCTTCGGGGAGGCCCCAGAGCCTGGCGGCGCGGGCGACCATCTCCCGGCGCACGGCCATGCCGGCTTCGTAGACAGCCATGCCGGTGGCGAAGGTGGTTCGGCTGCCGCCGGTGACGTCGTTGTGGCCGATGGAGTCGGTATCGACGACGGAGGGGCGGATATCTTCGTAGGGGATGCCGAGGGTCTCGGCGAGCTGCATCGCGAGGGAGGCGCGGGTGCCGCCGATGTCGGTCGAGCCTTCGACGAGGTTGACGGTGCCGTCGGTGTTGACGGCGACGACGACGGAGGACTGCATGCCGCCGTTGAACCAGTAGCCGGAGGCGACGCCGCGGCCGCGGTAGGGGCCTTCGATGGGCGAACGGTAGTGGTCCGAGTTGAGGGCGGCCTCGACGCACTCCTCGTGCCCGATGCGAGGGAAGGCGATGCCGTTCACCATCTTGGTTCCCTTGCGGGCAGAGTTGACCTTGCGGAAGACGAGCGGGTCGACCTTCTGGTGGCGGGCGAGCTCGTCGATGACGCTTTCGATGGCGAAGGCGGCGGCGGGGGCGCCGGGCGCGCGGTAGGCAGCCGTCTTCGGCTTGTTCACGACGACGTCGTAGGCGTGGAGTTCGAAGTTCTCGACGCTGTACGGGGCGAGCATCGTCATCGAGCCGGCGCCGACGGAGGAGCCGGGGAAGGCGCCGGCTTCGTAGAAGAGGCTGGCCCGGACGGCGGTGAGGCGGTCGCCTTTCGCGGCGGCTTTGACGCGGATGACGGTGCCGGAGGTCGGCCCGGTCGCTTCGAAGACCTCGGTGCGGGACATGACGATCTTGACCGGGCGGCCGCTCTTCTTCGAGAGGAGGGCGGCGACGGGGTCGAGGTAGATGGGGAGCTTGCCGCCGAAGCCGCCGCCGATCTCCATGGGAACGACTTTGACCTGGGCGATGGGCTTCTTGAGCACCTCGGCGACGAGGTTGCGGACGGCGAAGGCGCCCTGCGTGCTGGTCCAGATCGTCAGGGTGCCGTCGGCGTTCCAGCTGGCGGTCGAGTTCTGGGGCTCGATATAGCCCTGGTGGACCATCTTCGTGCGGAACTCGCGCTCGACGACGACGTCGGCCTCGGCGAAGGCGGCCTCCACGTCGCCGCCCTGGAAACGGTTGTAGCTGGCGATGTTGGACGGCTTCTCGCTCAGCTCGCCGGTCATGAGGGTCTTCGTGCGGCGGTTTTCGTCGAGGAGCGGGGCGTCCTCGCGCATGGCGTCGAGGACGTCGAGCACGGGCGGGAGGACCTCGTAGTCGACGCGGATGAGCTTCAGCGCCTCCTCGGCGAGGTGGGGGCTCGTGGCGGCGACCGCGGCGACGGCGTGGCCGCGGTAAAGGACTTTCTCGGAGGCGAGGATGTTCTCGCTGACTTCTTTGACGTTGACGGCGCTCTCGCCGAGCTCTTCGACGCGGTCGGCAGCGGTTGGGAGATCGGCGTGGGTGACGACGGCGAGGACGCCCGGGGCCTGTTCCGCGGCGGAGGTGTCGATGCTGCGGATGCGGGCGTGGGCGTGGGGACTGCGGAGGACCTTGCCGTAAATCATGCCGGGCAGCCGGATGTCGGCCCCGTAGAGAGCTTTGCCGGTGACCTTTTCGACGCCGTCCGGGCGGATGGGGCGGGTGCCGATGACGCGGTACTGGGGCTTTTCGACGGTCGTCATGCCTGGGACTCCTGGAGCTGGCTGGCGGCGCGCTGGACGGCGCGGATGATCTTGTCGTAGCCGGTGCAGCGGCAGAGGTTGCCGGAGAGCCAGAAGCGGATGCGGTGCTCATCGGCGTCGGGCTCGCGGTCGAGCAGGGCCTTGGCGGAGACGATGAAGCCCGGGGTGCAGATGCCGCACTGGAGGGCGGCTTCTTCGAGGAAGGCCTGCTGGAGGGGATGGAGGCGGTCGCCGCGGGCGATGCCTTCGATGGTGGTGATGTCGGCGCCGTCGGCTTCGACGCCGAGGATGCAGCAGGCGTTGACGACGCGGCCGTTCATGAGGACGGAGCAGGCGCCGCAGTTGCCGTTGTTGCAGCCCTCCTTGCTGCCGGTGAGGCCGAGCTCCTCGCGAAGAACCTCGAGGAGGCTCTGGCGGGGCTCGCAGAGGAAGTCGCGGTCTTCGCCGTTGATGCGGGCCTGGACGTAGGTGCGTTTCATGCTCAGTGGGTGGCTCCTGCGGGCTGGCCGCCGCGGATGCGGCGGAGGGCGTGTTCGAGGGCGCGGACGGTGAGGACGCGGCTGAGGTGCCGGCGCTGGGCGGCGCTGCCGCGCATGTCATCGATAGGGCTGGCAGCGGCGCGGGCTGCTTCGCCGGCGGCTTCGAAGGCCTCGGCGTCCGGTTCGCGGCCGACGAGCACCTCGCGGGCGGCGGGGACGAGGATGGGCGTCGGGGCGACCGCGCCGAGGGCGACGCGGGCATCGGCGATGCGCCCGGCCTCATCGAGCGCGAGGAAGACCCCGGACGACGCGACGGCGATGTCCATCTCGTTCCGCGGGATGAAGCGGTGGTAGAAGGCGGCGGCGCGCGGCGGGAGGGCGGGCACGCGGACGGAGACGAGGATTTCGCCGGGCTGGAGCGCGTTGCGGCCGGGGCCGAGGAAAAAGTCGGCGACCGGGAGTTCGCGTTCGCCGGCGGGCCCGGCGATGCGGAGCGTGGCGCCGAGCGCCATGAGGGCGGGCGAGGAGTCGGCGGCGGGGCTGGCGTTGCAAAGGTTGCCGCCGAGGCTCGCGCGGGACTGGATGGCGATGCCGCCGATGATGCCGGCCGCGTCGACGAGGGCGGGGAAGTCGCCCCGGACGCGGGGGTGTTCGTAGACCTCGGCGAGCGGCACGGCGGCGCCGATTTCGAGCCCGCCGCCGGGCAGGTCGGCGATGCGGGTGAGTTCGGGAATGTGCTTGAGGTCGATGAGGAGGTCGCAGGAGCGGCGGCCTTCGCGGAGCTGGATGATGACGTCGGTGCCGCCGGCGAGGAACAACACCTGCCTGCCGTTGCCGGCAAGCGCGAGGGCCTCGGCGAGCGAGCCGGGGCGGGCGTAGTCGAATGCTTGCATGGACCTTCCCGGTGGAGGATGGCGGGGGCGGGCTGCCCGCGCCTGGTAGCCCGTGATCATACGCCGGAGCGGCGCGGCCGTGTGGCCGCCCGGTAAGGGCCGGGTTCCGTAGAATGCGGGCGATGCGCGCGCGGTACCTCTTGCTGGCCGGGGCGGTGCTGCTGGTCCTGGCCGCGCTGGCGGGGGGCCGGGCCGCGCTGGCGCAGGAGAGCGGGTGGTCGGTGACGTCGTTCGAGGCGACCTACCGGGTCGGGGCGGATGGCGTGGTGGAGGTGGAGGAGCGGATCGCGGTGAATTTCCGCGCCCTCGAGCGGCACGGCATTTACCGCGACCTCTTCGAGACGGCGAAGTGCGGGCCGCCGGCGGAGGGGGTCGAGCAGCCGCTCACGCCGTGCCCGGAGGGATGGGTGCGGAAGTGGGTGTACGCCGATTTCCGGGTAACGGACGCGAACGGGCAGCCGTGGAAGTTCGAACGGGAGTCGCTTCCGGGGACGGTGCGGCTGAAGATCGGCGACCCGGATGTGACGGTCTCGGGGCAGCAAACATACGTCATCCGCTACCGGCTGGAGCGGGCGCTCGATGCGTATGCCGACCACGACGAGCTGTACTGGAACGTCACGGGGCAGTGGCAGGTGCCGATCGAGCGGTTCGCGGCGCGGGTGGAGCTGCCGGCGGGCGCGGCGCTTCGGACGGCGTGTTACGTCGGGTCGGCGGGGGCGCAGGAGAGCTGCGCGATGGCGGTGGAGGGAAGCGCGGCGACGTTCTCGGCGCGGCGGCTGAACACGTTCGAGCAGGCGACGATTGCGGTCGGGTGGCAGAAGGGGGTGGTGACCGTTCCGCCGCCGAAGCTGATCGAGCCGGCGAAGGTCAGCGACTACCTGAAGTCCGACGCGATCGAGTGGGGCGGGTTCGCCCTGACGGCCGCGCTGGGGCTGGCCGCCGCGCTGGCGCTCTGGTGGCGGCACGGCCGTGACCGGCAGTACCGGGGCATCTACTACCTGACGAACGACCCGACAGAGCAGACGCGGCCGCTGTTCGGCGGCGCACCGCTGGTGGTGGAGTACCTGCCGCCGGAGGAGCTGCGGCCGGCGCAAATGGGGGTGCTGCTGGACGAGAGCGCGGACACGCTGGACGTGACCGCGACGATCATCGACCTCGCGGTGCGCGGCTACCTCCACATCACCGAAATCCCGAAGCAGGGGCTGCTGGGGAAGACGGACTGGGAGCTGGAGCGGAAGAAGGACGGCAGCGACCTGCTGCCGTACGAGCGGTCGCTGCTCGATGCGCTGTTCGAAGAGGGCGACCGGGTGAAGGTTTCGGACCTGAAGTATGAATTTGCGACGCACCTGAGCAAGACGAAGGACCTGATTTACGACGACGCGATGGCGCGCGGCTGGTTCGCCCTGCGGCCGGGGCACGCGCGGCACGCGACGGCGGTGGCGGCGGTCGGCTGGATTCTCGGGGGCATCGGGCTGGCGTTCCTCGGCGCGACGTTCTTCGGGCGGGGGCTCGCGCTGGCCGGGTTCGGACTGGGGGGCATCGCGCTGCTGGTGCTGGCGCCCTCGATGGCGCGGCGGACGGCGAAGGGGAGCGAGGCGCTGCGGCGGGTGCTCGGCTTCCGGCTGTACATCGCGACGGCAGAGCAGCACCGGCAGGAGTTCAACGAGCGGGAGAACATCTTCGCGCGGTACCTGCCGTACGCGATCGTGTTCGGCTGCGTGGAGAAGTGGGCGAAGGCGTTCGAAGGGCTGGACGACCAGGCGCGGCAGTCGACCGCCGCCTGGTACGCGGGCACGGGCCCGTTCCGGGTGGCCGCGTTCTCGGAGGGGCTGCGGAGCTTCAACAGTTCCGTTGGCGCGACGCTTGCGGCCACGAGGTCGAGCGGCGGGTCCGGGTTCGGTGGCGGCGGCGCGGGCGGCGGCGGCGGTGGGGGCGGGGGCGGCTCGTGGTGAGCCCCTTGCCTGACTAGCACGTTTGTTCTATGCTCCGCGGACCGCCGACCGGGCGGGGAAGGAGCACGACGATGGCAACGACGCTGGCACACCTGCAGGTGAACATCGACCCCGCGCACGCCGGTTTCTACCGGGAGCTATTCACGCATCTCGGCTGGGGTGTGCTGTACGACGGGGACGGCATTCTCGGGGTTGGAGCGACGAACGATGCGAGCCTCTGGTTCGTGCCGCGGACCGCTGAAGGGCCGAACGATTACGACCGGGCCGGGGTGAACCACATCGCCATCGGCGCGGATTCGATCGCTGAGGTCGATGCCGCGGCGGCCTACCTCGCAAGCCGCGGCGTGCCCGCGCTCTTCGAGACGCCGCGGCACCGGCCGGAATTCGCCGACGGTTCGGGCCAGACGTACTACCAGGTGATGTTCGAATCGCCGGACCGGGTGCTGTTCGAAGTGGTGTACAGCGGACCGCTCGAAACCTAGTCCTGTTCGAGCCAGGCGCGGAGCTGGTGGGGCACGTTGGTGATGATGCCGTCGACGCCGGCATCGACCACCCGCTCCCAGTCGGCCGGGCTGTCAGCAGTCCAGCACCAAACGGTGACCTGGCGCCGGCGCGCGCGGGCGATGAGGTCGCGCGTGACGGCGTGGTGCTCGACCGAGATGGCCTGTCCGTGGCGCTTCAGGAGGCCGCCGAGGAGGCGTTCGACGCCGTCGCCGGCGACGGGCGGCGAGATGATGGCCGCGGAGATGCGCGGCTCGATGTCGCGGGCGCGGGCGACCATGTCCGGCGAGAAGGAGTGGATGGCGGTCCACGTTTCGGCGCCGCGGCGGCGGATGACGGCCACGGCCGCCTCGACGCTGCGCGCGTCTTGCTCGGGGTCGCCGGGCGTGGACTTCAGCTCGCACATCACCGTGAGGCGGCCATCGACGAGGTCGAGCACCTGCTCGAGGGTGGGCACGGGTTCGCCCTGGCCCGCATCGGCAGCCTGGAGGGCGGCGAGCGGGAGGTCGCGGACGCGGCCGGAGAGGTTGGTGGTCCGGTCCACGGTGTCGTCGTGCATGAGGACCGGGACACCGTCGGCGCAGAGCTGGACGTCGATCTCCATGGCCTCAGCGCCGGCATCGAGGCAGGCGCGAACGGCCGCGAGGGTGTTGGCGGGCGCTTCGCCGGCCGCGCCGGCGTGGCCGATGACGAGGACGTACGGTTTTTTCACGGGGGCGAACTTTACTCCGCGGAACGCGTACGATGAGCGCCGCGGAGCCGAATCTTTACACTTCCTTTACTGTTGGCCCGGGCGGCGTCGGGCGGCGAAGCCGGCGCCGAAGCGGACGAGACGGACGGCGCGTTCGAGCGCGGTGCGCGGGGTGAGCGGCCGGCGGGGAAGGGCCGCGAGGGCACGCAGCGCGGCGTCGAAGCCGTCGAGCACCGGCGTGCCGTGGCCGGGAAAGCCGGCCGGAGGGGCGATGGCGGCAAAGTCGGCGATGGACTGGAGGTAGCGGGCATCGTCGTGGTTCGCCCAGCGGAGGGAGCGGGTCAGTTCGCCGCCGTGGCTGATGACCAGGTCGCCGACGAACGCCGCGCCGAGGTGTTCGGCGATGAAGCAGAGCGAGCCCGGCGTGTGGCCGGGCACGGGCACGGCACGGATGCCCGGGAGGACGTCAGCATCGCGGTCGACGGCGACAGCGACCGGGACGGGGGCCGGCCGGCGGCGGAAGAACGCGCCGAGGAGCCGCACCGGGTGGCTGCGGCCGATGCCGGAGCGGAGGACGGGGCGGCCGTCGCGGACGCGGCAGTCGCCGGCGCCGGCGATGACCGGGGCGCCGGTGGCGGCGGCGACGGCGGCCGCCGCGCCGGTGTGGTCGCGGTGGCGGTGCGTGAGGAGGATGGCTTCGAGCGGCCGGCCGAGGGCTTCGATCGCGGCAAGGATGGCGGGGGCGCTATCGGCGAAGCCGGTATCGACGAGCGCGAGGCCGCCGGCCGGGAGTTCGACGAGGAAGACGTTGGACCCGCGGGTGCCGTGGAGCCACCAGACACCGGGGATGACCTGCTCTGGAGCGTCGGGGGACATCGGGGGGATCGTACCGGGGCGCGGGTTAGGCGCTTCAGCGGCGGCGGAGGGGGGTGGCGCGGGGCGCACGGCGGTGGTAGAGTCCGGGCGACGTCCGTTTGCGAACCCGGTGGGAATCCGGGGCTGTCCCGCAACTGTGAGCCGCCCGCGTGGGCGGCGAGCCAGGTCGCCAGCGGCGTCAGTGTCTAGCCCGCGGGGAAACGGGTAGTGGACACGTGGTTCGGCGCTTTGCCTTCCATGTGACGATGCCACTGCCCCTCCAGCGCGAGGGGCATTTCGTTGCCCGGCATTGCCGGGCTCGAGCCCTGCGGGCATCCCGGCCGGGCGGCCGGGGTGCCCGCTCGTCACGGAAGGAGGGGCTGCCGGCGACGTGCCGCGGCCGGGGCCCCGGGGGCGGGGAGCCCGGATGGACGCAGAGACGACAGCAGGCATCGATGGACCCGGCCAGCAGCCGGGAGACGTGCTGGCGGGAGCCGGCGGGGCGCGGCGTTTCGCTGCGGCGCTCATCGTGCTCGCAGCGGTGTGGGCCGCGGCGGCCGTTGCGGCCGTAGCCAACGGGCCGGTGCGCATCCCGCCGGGGCATGTGGTTTCGAGCCTCGCCAGCCGGGCCGGGCTGGACATCGGAACCCACTCGGAGCGGGAACGCCTCGTCATCGAGCGGCTGCGGCTGCCGCGGGTGGTCCTCGCGACGCTGGCCGGGGCTTCGCTGGCAGCGGCGGGCGCGACGATGCAGGCGCTGTTCCGGAACCCGCTCGCGGACCCGGGGCTGCTGGGAGTTTCCCCGGGCGCGGCGATGGGCGCCGTCGCGGCGATCGCTGCTGGACTCGGGGCGCTCTCGATGTGGTGGGTGTGCGGCGCGGCGTTCGGCGGAGCGCTCGGGGCGGTGGGGCTCGTATACCTCCTGGGCGCGCCCGGGGGCCGGCCCGCGCCGTCGAGCCTCCTGCTCGCGGGGGTCGCCGTGAGCGCGTTTCTCGGGTCGGTGACCTCGGTGATCATCGCGCTCGTTCCGCCGGACGAAGCGCTGCGGGGCATCCTGTTCTGGCTCGCCGGCGGGTTCGGGGGCGCTTCGTGGTCGTACGTGCGCGTCGTCACGCTGCCTATCGCTGCGGGGCTGGTCGTGCTGGCCGCGGCAGGGCGGCCCCTCAATCTGCTGGCCGTCTCGGATGAGGTCGCGGCGACGACGGGCGTGCGGGTCGGAAGGACCCGTGCGGCGCTGCTCGCGGCAGCAACGCTGGTGACTGCCGTTTCGGTGAGCGTGAGCGGGACCATCGGCTTCGTCGGACTGGTGGTGCCGCACTTGCTGCGGCTCGTCATCGGGCCGGATTACCGGTATCTGCTGCCCGCTTCGATGCTGGCCGGCGCAGCGGTGCTGGTTGGCGCCGACACCGCGGCGCGAACGGTGGTAAGGCCGGCCGAATTGCAGGTCGGCATGGTGACGGCGCTCGTCGGGGCGCCGGTTTTCGCGGCGATCCTGCTGCGGCAACGGTCGCGGCTGTCGGTCCAGGTCTAACTCAGAGGAGGAACGTGTCTTTGGCGAAACATCGATGGTTCAAACGGTTCATCCCATTCGCACTGGCGGCTGTCGCTGTCACGGCATTCATCGGCGCCTGCGGCGGCGATGACGACGACGGCGGTTCGACGGCGCCGGCAGTCACGGCCACGGCATCCGTCCCGGCGACCCCCACAGAGTCGGCGCAGAAGCGGGTACAGGAGCGGCTGCAGGGCGTCCCGGGCATCGTCGACCCGGCCAATCTTTCGTGGCCGCGCGAGGTAGAAGGTCTGAACGGCAAGCGGACCATCAAGGCGAAGCCGACGAAGATTCACACGATGTCGGCGGGCATCGACGAGATCACGCTCTCGCTGGTGCCGCTGGAGCGGGTGGTCGCCGTCGGTTCGGCAACGAAGAACCCGGATACGACGAGCTTCGCGCCGCTGGTCCAGGGGCTGCCGACAGCCGCGCGCGAGCCGGAAGCGGTGGTCGCGACCGGCGCCGAGCTGGTGATCGCGACGCCGACGCAGAAGGCGGACGTCGTGGCGGCGATCGAGGGCGCCGGCGTGACCGTCATCCAGTTGAATCTCGATCCAACGCCGGCCGGGCGGCTCAATGCGATCCTGCTGCTGGGCTACATCTACGGTGAGGAAGAGCGGGCGATCGCGCTGGCGGACGAAGTGCAGGCGCGATACGAGAAGGTCGTCAGCGTGACCGGGAAAAAGAGCGAGGCGGACAAGCCGGTCGTCGCGAGCGTGGCGAAGTACACGACGGTGACGATGGCCGGGGCCGGGTCGACCGGTGAAGGGATCATCACGGCGGCAGGCGGGCGCAACGCCGGGACCACAGCCGGGCTGAAGGGGAATCCGCAGATCGGGCTGGAGGCGATCGTCGCGGCGAACCCCGACGTCATCATCATCCCGATGCCGGCCGAGGCGGGGGGCAAATTCAAGGCCGAGCTGCTGGCTGAGCCGAGCCTGGCCACGGTGCCGGCGGTGAAGAACGGCAAGGTGTACGTCGTGCCGCCGCCGCTTTACACGACGAACTCGTTCGCAAACGTTCGGGCGGTGGAGCACCTCGCCCACATCCTGTGGCCGTCGGAGTTTCCGGTGGCCGACCCGCCGCAGTTCAGCCTCGCCGGGCAGGCAGCCCGGTAGACCGCGGTGGACGCCCGCACCTTCACGCTGGCTGCTGAAGGCGTGAGCTATCGCGCCGGCGGCCGGTGGCTGGTCCGCGATGTCTCCGTGGCGGTGGGCCCGGGTGAAGTCGTCGGAATCATCGGCCCGAATGGGGCGGGTAAGTCGACGCTCGCGCGGCTGCTGGCCGGCCTGCTCCGGCCGGCCAGCGGCCGTATTCGGTTCGAGGTCGAGGGAGCTGCCGTGACGGGGCAGCAGGTAGCGCGCCACCTCGCCTACGTGCCCCAGTCGATCCCGGACGGGGTCGGATTCACCGCCGGGGAGATGGTGCTCATGGGGCGCTACCCGCACCGGGGCGCGTTCGCGCGGGAAACCCGGGAGGACCGTGCGGCGGCTGCCCGGGCGATGGGGTGGATGGGCGTGCTCGAGCTGGCGGAACGCCGGTTCTCGTCGCTTTCGGGCGGGGAGCGCCAGCGGGTGATGGTGGCACGCGCGCTCGCACAGGCGACGAGCCTCTGCATCCTCGACGAACCGACGGCGTCGCTGGATGTCCGGCACCAGCTTGAGCTGCTGGCGCGGCTTCGCCAGCTGGCAGACGACGGGATGGGCTTCGTCGTCGTCCTGCACGACCTGGAGC